>NZ_DASVFL010000256.1:0-25519 GCF_036380075.1 Lentzea sp.
CCAACGTGATCAACGGCAAGAGCGCACGGGTCTCCACCGAGACCGTCGAGCGCGTGCGCCGGATCATCGACGAACGGGGCTACGTGCCGAGCGCGCCGGCCCGCAGCCTCGCCGCCAACCAGTCACGGCTGGTCGGACTCCTGGTGCCCGCGGCCGACGAGGACAGCCTCGCAATCAGCCCGCACAACATCGCGATCATCGGCCAGATAGAGCGCAGGCTCCGCAAACGCGGCTACCACCTGCTGCTGCGCGGGGTCGCCGACACCTCCGAGATCGGCGAGGCACTGCGTTCGTGGAGCCTCGACGGCGCGGTGCTGCTGGGCTTCCTGGACGAGGAGATCGCCGACCTGCGCCGCCAGGTCACCGGTGCCACACCGGTCCTCGCGATCGACAGCTACGCACCGAACCCGCTCACCACGGGCGTGCGTTCGGACGACTTCACCGGCGCCCGCCTCGCCGCCGGGCACCTGCTCTCCCTGGGACATCGCAGGATCGTCTTCGCCGGCCCGTCGTTCACCGACGTCGGTGTCGTGCACGAACGCTTCCTGGGCTTCCGGAAGGCGTTCGAGGAAGCCGGTCTGTCCACTGCGGACTGTCCGATAGAGACTCTGAACACCACGCACGACAACGGCGTGACGCTGGGCAGGCGCTGGCTCGACACCCACCCGGACGCCACCGCCGTGTTCGCCACCGCCGACATCCTGGCGATCGGCATCATCGAGGGCATGCTCGACGCCGGGATCGACGTCCCGGGCCAGGTGTCGGTGGTCGGCTTCGACGACCTCGACCTCAGCGCCTACATCACACCGAAGCTGACCACCATCGCCCAGGACATCGTCGGCAAGGCCACCCACGCCGTCGACCGGCTGCTCGCGCTCATCGACGGCGGCGAGCGGCCGGCCGATCCCCTCGTGCTGGACGTGCGGCTGGTGACCCGCAACTCGACGGCGCCGCCGCGCTGACCGAGCGCGGCCCTCCGCGCTGCCCGGACCACCCCGCTCGCGGGCCGCGCGTCGGCGGGTGACCGCTTCGCGGAGTCACCGGGAGTCCGCCGGCACGGGTGCGCCGAGGTTCCGCACGGACTTGAGCGCGAGCGGCGCCACCATCGCCAGGACGAAGGCGACTCCCGCCCACAGCGCCACGGTGGCCCCGCCCCACAGTGCCGCGGCGGGTCCGACGAGCAGCTGGCTGAGCGGGATGGCCGCGTACGACAGGAGGTCGTCGTAGGACGCCACCCTCGACAACGCCTCACGTGGAACGTGTTGCTGCAGCGAGGTTTCCCACATGATGCCCGCCACCGTGAACCCCAGGCCGGCCACGAAGGCGCTCGCCATCAGCCAGGGAGCGTCGAACCCGAGGCCGAGCGCGATCAGGCCGAGCGAGCCCGCGGCTCCCGCGGTCGTGCCCAGGCGGAGCGGATGGCGGACGACGAGCTTCACGACGATCACGCTCATCACCAGCAACCCGATCGCCCGTGCGCTCAGGACCAGACCCCACGCGGCCTCACCACTGCGCTCTTTGGTCAGCGAGGGTCCGAGCACCAGCCAGGGCCCGGTGTTGACGAGGTTGATCACGCAGAAGGACAGCGTCATCGTCCACACCCAGGGCACGCGGCGGAACTCCGTCCAGCCGTCGCGGATGTCGGCGAGCAGCCGGCTGCGCTTGGCCTTCACGACGGTCTTGAGGGGCAGTCGGGCGAGGAACGCGGCGGCGACGAGGAAGCTGACCGCGTCGACGGCGATCGCCCAGCCCGGACCGACGCCCACCACCAGCAGTCCCGCGACGACCGGACCGAAGATCTTCACGGCGTTGCGGGCGGTGGCCAGCAGCGAGTTGGCCTTCTGCAGGTCCTCCTCGCGCACCAGCTCGGGCACGATGCCGCGCAGCGCCGGCGAGGCGAACGCCTCGATCACACCGAGCAGGAACGCCAGGCAGGCGACGAGGACGAGCCGGTACTGCCCGGTCAGGAGCACCGCGGCGATGGCGCCCTGCGCGAGACCGGCGCCGAGGTTGGTCGCGACCAGCACCGCCCTGCGCGAGACCCGGTCGGCGACCGCACCGCCCACGACGAGCAGCGCCAGCTGGGGCACCATCTGGGCGGCGAGCACGACACCGAGATCGGACAGGCG
This sequence comes from Lentzea sp., assembly GCF_036380075.1. Taxonomy (NCBI): domain Bacteria; kingdom Bacillati; phylum Actinomycetota; class Actinomycetes; order Pseudonocardiales; family Pseudonocardiaceae; genus Lentzea; species Lentzea sp. The sequence continues at coordinate 2,130 of NZ_DASVFL010000256.1, forward strand.
GCCGGACGTGTTGAGCACGGCGAACGCGAGTGCGACCGGCGCCATGGAACTGCCGAGCAGCGACACGAAGCGGCCGAGGAAGAACCCCCGGAACGGCGGTGCGAGCACTGAGAGAGACGCGAATTTCACAGAGGGAGACTGACGGGGCACGGCCGCACGGTGTTAATCTTGCGCCAAACATCGCAACGTCCGCCGGCAGGCCGGTGGGCCGAGGTGTCCGGGGATCGCTCATGACTCTCGTCCGGCTCAGTTCGACGGCCCTGTCCCGCAGCCGGTTCGCGGTCTCCCCCCTGACCGAGACGCTCGGCTCCGTCATGGCCCTCGAACGCAGCGGGCCCGGCGCGTGGATCGCCCGCTGGCACGCCGAACACCAGGACGCCTTCCGGCGCTGGCTGCGCCGCGACGAGGTCGCGGCCGGTCTCATCCCGCTGGTCGCCGCCACGAAGTGGCTGCCGGACCTGGTGGCGCCGCCCCCCACCGACGGCATGCAGACCAGGGTGCAGGACGAGCTGGGCGAGGTCAGGCGGTTCACCGACGCCGAGGTGCGCGAGGCCATCGCGCAGTCGGTCGCGGCGAGCTGGAAACCGCAGGACACGAGCTGGCTGAGGCTGACCGGCCTGGCCGCGCGCGTGGCCACCGTGCTCGAGGAGGGCTGGGAGCTGTTCGTCGCTCCGGACTGGGCCCGGCGCCGGTCCGTGCTCGAGCGGGACATCATGTACCGGGCCGGCCTGCTCGCGGCGTACGGCTGGAAGCACGCCGTCGAGACCATGACGCGCAACCCGACCTGGGTCGGAGAGGACGCGATCCGCTTCAGCAACCAGCACTGGCCGGATCGCGAGGTGGGGGACGAAGGTCTGGTGTTCGTGCCCCACACCGCCGGAGGCGGGCGCTGGCTGTGCGAACGGCCGCCCAGCTTCGCGCTGGTCTACCCGGCACGGGGCGCGGGCGACCAGCCGGAGACACCCGTGTACGACGCGCTGGCCACGTTGCTCGGCGCGGGCCGGGCGAAGGTGGTCCGCGAACTCACGACGCCCGCCACCTCGAGCCAGCTGGCCCAGGTGCTGGACGTGTCGCTGGGCACGGTCAGCGCGCATCTGTCGGTGCTGCGCGAGGCAGACGTCGTCACGCGCGCCAAGCTGGGGCGCAACGTCGTCTACCGCCTCACCGAACGCGGCGGGGAGCTCGTCTCCCTGCTCGGTTCACCGGTGCCGGACCGCGAGGCGTGAGCTCAGCGCGCCATCTCGATCATGTGGAGCAGTATTCCCGGGTCCCGCATCGCGGCGTTGTGCTGGTAAGCGCCGGTGAACCAAACCCGGCTGTTCCCGACCGCTTCTGCTGTCCGGAGCTGCAGTTCCGACGGGGTGTACATGTCGTCGGGAGCGATCAGCGCGACGAGCGGCACCTGGCTCGCGGCCAATCGGCGGGGGTCGTAGAGGGCGGGGAGGTCCGAGGCGTTCGCGAGCACGTCCGCTGCCGCCGCGAACGACCGCAGACCGGTGAAGTCGCGGAACATCCACGGGTACATCATCTCGCCGGTCAGCAGCAGGGGCGTCCGGTCCTCCGCGAGCTCTCCGAACTCGCGGAGCACGCGCTCCGCCGCCCAGCGGGTGGGGTGCCCCGGCCGGGCGTAGATGAACTCCTGCAACGCGTAGAGAGGTGAGTAGATCGGCCCGGTCTCGTCGTGCACCGCCCGCCGGAACGCCTCCGACACGCCGGTGCCGTCCCACGCCTCGGCGAGGACTCGGTGCGTGCGCTCGAACCCGTCGCTCATGCCGAAGCGCCTGCCCAGCAACCTCATCCGCCTGCTCGTCAGGCGGTCGCCGCCGGGCAGCAGCACCTCGTGCTCGTCGAGGTGGTCGGCGAGTGCGCGGACCAGGGCGATGTCCTGCGGGAAACGCCGGTAGTAGTCGGAGTTCTTCTGCACGACCTGGCGGTAGTTGTGCCGGTAGACCTCGTCCACGGCAGTCATCGGCGCCGGTAGTCCCCCGGACACGTACACCGCGGTCAACGCCTCCGGCGCCACCGAGAGGTAGGTCAGCGCCACGAAGCCGCCGTAGCTCTGCCCGAGCAGGGCCCACGGGCGCCCGCCGGCGACCCGGTTCCGCAGGACCTCCGCGTCCGCGACGATGCTGTCGGCGCGGAATCGGCTCAGGTGGCGGGCGAGCTCCTCGGCGGACCGGCCGGCCGCGGTCTCCTCGGTGATCGGGCTGCTCCGTCCGCAGCCGCGCTGGTCCAGCAGCAGCACCCGATGCTCCCGCAGTGCCGCTTCCAGCCAGCCTTTCGGCCCCGCGGGCCTGGGCACCATGCCGCCGGGGCCGCCCTGCAGGAACAGCAGCCACGGCAGGTCGTCGTGCCGCCGGTCCCCGGCGACGACCTCCTGGGCGAACACCTCGATGACAGGACCGCCCGGCGAGCGGTGGTCCAGCGGGACGGTCACCACGTGCTCGGTGATGACCAGACCGGAGGTCACCGACGAGACGCGGTTGTCCCGCCAGGGCAACGTCAGTCCCGCGGTGTCCGCGTTCCCTCCCGGCGAGACCGGCTCCGCGGGTGAGGCCGGTTCTGCGGGCGCCCGCTGGTGGCCGAGCGCACGGAAGAGCCCGTCCTCGCCGAGCAGCGGCACGAAGGTCGTCAGGTCGTTCAGCCGGCCGTCCGCGACCACCTCCAGCAGCCTCCCCCGCCACTCGGGGTACGGCACCACGTCGAGCGTGCGTCCGGAGGCCCGGATGTCGGCGATGATCTCCTGCCACCACACGACGACGGTGGTGACGTCATCCGACGTCCCGGCGAGGGCGGTCACCAGCGAGCGCACCGGGGTCAGGGGCACCTCGAAGTCGACGTCCGGTGCCAGCCGCAGGGACCGGCAGCCGTTGATCATCGCCTCGGCGAACGACGAGCCGGGCGGCGCGCCCGTGGGCAGACCCTGCGGGACCACCAGGGTGGGAATGCCACGGGCGGAGGCCTGCCGCAGGTGCTGCTCGCACACCCAGACGCTCTGGCCCGCGCCGGTCGAGGTGGGTGCGGCGCCTCGCGGAGCGAGGAACCTGACCTCCTTCACGACCCCGGTGGCGGCGAACCGGAGCACCTCCCGGGTCCCGAGCACGTTCGACGCGTGCAGCTGCCGGAAGGACGCGAGGGGGTCCACCACCGCGCCGCCGTGCACGACCATCTCGACTTCGCCGACGAGCCGCCGGTAGGTCGGCGGGTCCAGTCCCAGGAACGGCGACGCCAGGTCGCCGGGGACCGCCACCAGTCGCTCCCCGTCGCTCTCACGGGTCAGGCCGTGCTCCGCCAGATCGCGCAGGAGCCGGTCCCGCCCGTCACCTGGACCGGAAGCGCGCACCAGCACGTGGACGGTCGCCGCGGTGGTGTCGAGCAGCTCACGGACGACCGACCGTCCGACGAAGCCGCCGCCGGGAATGACCAGGACGTGCCGAAATGGCGGCGTGGCGGGAACCGCGCCCGCCTCGGGCGCGATGTCGGGCGGCAGGACGGCCACCTCCAGCAGAGACCGGAGGTCCTCGGGCGAACCGAAATCGCCGTTCACCGCGGCGGAGGTGGCTTCACCGGTCATCCGCGCCAGCCGGCGCACCGACGGGGCCTCGAGAAACCGGACGAGGTCGATCTCGGTGCCGGTCCTGGCCGTCCACCGGGAGGCCATCTGCACCAGGGTGAGCGAGTTGCCGCCGAGGTCGAAGAAGTCCGCCTCGGCATCGACCACCGAACGACCGAGCAGGTCGGTCCACAGCGCGGCGGCTGCCTGTTCCTGCGGGGTGGCGGGCGCGGCACGGCCTTCTCCGGGGAACGCCACCTCCTCCCCCGCTCCGGTGGTGCCCAACCGGCTCCGGTCGAGCTTTCCGTTGGGCAGCTTGGGCAACTCGTCGACCACGACGACGCGCGACGGGACGGTCGCCGCGGTCAGGCGCTCCGACAGGAAGCGGTGGACATCAGCCCGGAGCGCCGCGGTGCGCAGCGCCCGTGCGGGATCGTTGAACGGGGTCACGACTCTCCTTCCGGTCAGGGCGGTGGAACTCGACGTCCACGCGGGTCTCGTCGCCGGACAGCGCGGGAGAGACGCGGGTGCGGACGCCGGCCCTGTTCCCCCGCTCCATCACCTCCGCCGGGTTCACCGCGTCACCGTCCGCCTCCAGCGACCACGCGGCCCGAGCCACCTCCCACGCGGTGTCGGTCGGCTTCGCCGCCGCGAGGGCGCGCACCGCCGCGGCGGGTCCGGCCAGCCGGCCGTTGGGCACGTCGGTGACGACCACGCACTCTCCCGGCGGCACGTCGTGTGCGAGGCCGGCGACGGCGTCCAGCGCGGCTCCCCGCGCCGGCAGCCGCACTCGCGACGTCCTCGCACCGGTCGCGGTCCCAGGACGGTCCCGGCCGAGAATCGTGACGTCCCAACGAAACCGTGTCACCTCGTTCCACACGTCCTCGCCTTTGGCGTCGACCAAGACCCGCACGCCGTCGTGGTGCGCGAGGACGGAGGCCAGGTGGCCGGGACTCAGGCACAGCTCGCCCTCGGCCGCCACCAGCCGGTCCACCGCGGCAGCCAGGGCGGCAGCCGGCGTCTCCGGCGCCGACCGTCGCAACTGGACGTCGGTGTGGAACATCCGCAGCAGCCGGAAGTCCCGCACGTCCCCCACGAGGACCGCGCCCCGCGGTCCGGCGACGCGGAGCGCCTCGTCCAGAACTCTCGTCAGGTAGCCGGAGTCGGGGAAGTACTGCACGACCGAGTGCAGGACGACGACGTCCGCGGCGGAACCGGGAAGCTCACCCAACGCGAGCGCGTCTCCGCAGAGAAAACGCGCATTCGCCCCGAGCGGCTCGACCGCGGCCCGTGCCGCCTCCAGAGCGGTCGTGGACGGGTCGACAGCCAGGTAGCTCACCGCGTCCCCGGCGAGTTCGCCGGCGAGCCGGCCGTCACCCGCGCCGATGTCGACGATCCGGCCTCCGCCCAGCGCGCGGACGCGGTCGGCGATGGCGGCGAGCGACCTCTCCATGTCCGTCCGCGACAGCGGTTCCCTGGTGTAGCTGTCCACCCAGCCCGGCAGGCCGCGTTCACGGGGATCGAGGTACCTCGCCTCCCACACGTCACGCCACTGGGCGAGATGTGTCTCTTCGTCGCGCGGGCCCGCCGGGCGCGGAACGAGGTAGGCGATGAGTTCGAGGCCTCCGGGGCCCCGGCGCGGGACCACCGCGCACGACTCGACCTCCGGGTGCTCCGACAGGATGTTCTCGACCTCGTCGAGCTCGACGCGGTGTCCGAGGATCTTCACCTGGCGGTCGGCGCGGCCGAGGAACTCGACCGCGCCACCCCTGCCGTACCGCACCCGGTCTCCCGTCCGGTAGTGACGGCGCCCCTGGTCCAGGACGAAGCGCTCGTCGCCGAGCCCGGCCGGTCCGAGGTAGCCGCGCGCCACCCCGGCGCCGCCGATCCAGAGCTCGCAGGGCACTCCGGGACAGGCGTCGCCGCCCAGCCCGTCGACGAACCTGAGCTCGGTGTTCACGACGGGCCTGCCCAGCGGCACGGAGGACGCGTCCCCGGCTTCGCCGCCGAGCTCGTGCACGGTCGACCAGATCGTCGTCTCGGTGGGCCCGTACATGTTCAGGACGCGGACTCCCGGCAACGCGTCGAGCAGGTGCCGGGCCAGCCCGGTCGGGAACGCCTCACCGCCCACCAGGAGCGCTCGCAGGCCGCGGAGGTGCTCGATCGCCCCCGGCCTCGAGACCAGCGCGGTCAGGAAGGACGGCGTCGTCTGGAACAGGCTCGGCCGGAACCGGTGCGCCATCGCCTCGAACGAGGTGCGGGAGCCCGCCTGCCGCTCGAGGAGTCGTGCAGGGCACACGACGGTCGCGGCACCCCTGGACAACGGCCACAACAGTTCGAGCACCGCGATGTCGAACGAGATGCTCGTGACAGCCAGCAGCCGGTCGTCGGCCGAGATGCCGACGGACTCGTCCATTCCCGCCAGGAGGTTGGCCAGGTTCCCGTGGTCGACGACCACTCCCTTCGGGCGTCCCGTCGAGCCCGAGGTGTACAGGACGTAGGCGATGTCGCCGCGTGACGGAAGTCCGCCGTTCTCGCCGCTCTCCTCGCCCTGCAGGTCTTCGAACGCCACCACCGGTGCATCGACCGCCGGCGGCCGTGTTCGTGGTCCGGCGACGATGCAGGCGGGCCGAGCGTCCGCGCAGATGTGGCCCAGCCGCTTGGCCGGGAAGTCCGGGTCCAGCGGGACGAACGCGGCTCCGGTCGTCAGCACGGCGAGCACCGCGACCACCAGGTCCGCACCGCGGTGCAGGCACAGCCCGATCCGGTCGCCGGGTCCGAGGCCCCGCTCGCGCAGGCGGCCGGCCATGCCGGCGACGCGGCGGCCGAGCTGCGCATAGGTCAGGGATTCGGCGATGTCGTGCACAGCCGGCGCGTCCGGCCGACGACGAACGTGCTCCCAGAACGACTCCGGCATCGGACGCAGCTCCTCCACCGGCACCACCGGGCCCGCCCGCCACGTGCCGAGCTCCTCGACGTCCTCCCTGCTGCGCAGGTCCGCGGCGGACACCTGCGCGGACGGGTCGGCGAGGAAGCTCGTCAGCGCACGTTCGCAGTACCCCGGCAGTCGCACCGCGACAGCCGGGTGCACCAGACGCCGATCGACTTCCACGTCCAGCACGACGTCGGCGCCGTCCACGCCGACCGTCCAGCACACGTGCAGGCCGAAGCCGGTGTGGCCACCCGGTTCCACGACGGTGACGTCCTCGGCACGACCGCGGGCGATCACCACGCTGACCCTGTTGTCCGACAGGGATTCCGGGTTCCGCTCCACCAGGTCCCGGCAGCCGATCGGCACGAACGGCACCGCGGCCCGCTCCCAGCGGGCCACCTCGTGTGCGAGATCCGTCCAGGACAGATCCCGCAACTCCACCCCGAGCGGCAACGGTTCCACCCATCGGCCGACGACCTCCTCGCCACCGGGCACGACCGGGGTGGCGACGGCAGTTCTCACCGCGGAGCTCGCCGTCACCGAGCCGAGAACGCGGAGGTGAGCCGCGATGAGGACGTGTGCCACCGAGAGCTCGTGCGCGTCCGCCACCTCGCGGAGCCGGGCCGCCACGGGCAACCGGACGCTGACGCGCGAGCCGGTGTTCTGCCCGCCCGGCGCCGCCGGCGCCGGCAGCGGACCGGCATCCACCGCGGAGAACTCCTCGTCCCAGTGGCGAAGCGCTGCCTGATCGCCGGCCGCGGCGCGTTCGGCCAGCACGAGCTCGCGGTGCCGGGCGGTGGGCGCCGCAACGGTGGCGACACCGTCGCGGTGCTGCCGGTAGGTCGTCCGCAGTTCGTGGCGCATCCGCTCGTCGCCCCAACTGTCCAGCACGACCGGGTGAGCGACGACGACGAGCCGGAACCGCGACTCGTCGAGCGCCTGTGCGACGAACCGGAGGAGCGGCGGTGTGGTGATGTCGAAGGGACGGGCGGTCTCCCGTTCGACTATTCGCCGCAGCACCTCGTCACACACTTCGGGGGACCGTCCGGTCTGCGGGTGCACTTCGAGCGAAGCGTCCACGATGCGATGGACGAATTGCCCCGGTTCACCTGGTTCGGACCGGTCGACCGAGATGCGCAGCGCGGGATTCGCGCGGACGACTTCAGAGATCGAACAGCGCAGCGCGTGCTCGTCGAGCTGATCACGCACCGTTTCCACGACTATGCGGGACACCGGCTGCGCACCTTCGGCGAAAATCGCCGACTGCGCACACCCGAGCACGTAGAAGTCTTCGACGCCATCGCCGAAGACCGTTGGCCCGGCAGCTGCCACGAACTCCGACACAGGCCGCCTCCCCCGTTGACCCGACCGCGCGGCATCACGGGTTCCAACCCGGAGAAACACCACTGAACTGGACAAACAGGTGCGACCCGCTCACCTGCCGTCACATCCCCCGATGTCGGGCTCCCCGCCACGCCCTCGTCGGCGAGCATAGCGCCAACTCATGATCAATAGTCGCGTCGAGCTTCTCGGAAATTAACACTTCCACTTCCCACAACAGGTCACCCATTCGCGTAGATCAAGTTCACGCAGCGCATCTGCCGCGGATCGAAAGCAGTCTTGACAGCCGCGGGATTCCTGTGGAACTTTCGGGATGACGCCTGCTGCACCAGGCGTTCACTTGGGGGCAAGCGCACTGCACGGCCAATAACGTGCGCACAGTTGTGTTTGGGGGAGGAAACGTTGACCACGTCTGTCGAATACAACCCTCTGGATCCGGAAATCCTCGCGGATCCCTATCCTCTCTACGCGCACTTTCGCGAGACTGCTCCCATTTTCTGGCACGAGCAGATGAAGTCCTGGGTCGTCAGCCGCTACGTGGACTGCCGCGAGGTGCTGCGGGACAACGACCTCTTCGCCAGGGACCGCCGCCGGGTCGGCGCGGAGCTGCCGGAGTTCCTGCAGAACATCCAGACGCTGGACCCACCGGCGCAGACACCGCTCAAGGCGGTCCTCACCGGTGCACTGCGCGCCCAGAACCTGGACGAGGCGGGCGCCCGCGCACGGGGGCAGATCTCGGCTCTGCTCCGCGAACTGTCCGCGAGGGACGAGTTCGACTGGATCACCGACGTCGCGGCTCCGGTCGCACTGACGATCACCTCCGAGCTGTTCGGCGTCAAGCAGCCCGATCTCGGCTGGTACGTCAAGCTGTCCGACGTCATCGCGAGGCGCATGGACAGTGGTCTGCTGCCCGAACGGGCGGTCGCCGGCGACCACGCCAGGAAGAGCCTCGGCGCCCTGGTCGACAGCTGGTACGAGGACGACCCCAAGCCCGGCGTGTTCTCGACGATCAGGGAAACCGCGAGCCAGCTGGACGTCCCCCCGCACTACGTGCACAACACCACCGGCGTGATGTTCAACGCGAGCTACGGAACGCTGTTCGCCACGGTGAGCAACGTGGCGCTGGCACTCATCCGGCACCCGGAGGCGCTGGAGTCGTTGCGCGGCGCCGACCGGGAGCTGCTGGACACCGCCACCGACGAACTAATCCGCTTCGAGGGGCCCGCGCAGGGAACGAGCCGAGTCGCGACGCGCCGCACCGTGCTGCGCGGCACCGTCGTCGAACCGGGCCAGATCGTGCTGGCGCTCATGGCGTCCGCGAACCGCGATCCCGACCAGTTCGACCGCCCCGACGAGCTGGTGCTCGACCGCCAGCCGAACAAGCACCTCTCCTTCGGCTGGGGTGCGCACGGCTGCCTCGGTGTCGCGTTCGGACGGATCGCGGTCCGGGAGCTCGTACTGTGCCTGACGCAGTCGCCACCTCTGGAACTCGCGGGCACGCCCGTCCGCCGCGCCACCGCAACGGTGCGGAGCCTCGACTCGCTGCCCGTCGCGTTCCGTCGCTGACGACGGCACGCATCCGCGTTCGTGCGGACGCCACGCCACCACACCGCTGCCGACCAGGACGGCGGGCCCGCCGGATGACGGACTGCCCGCCGGCGTGAGCGTTCCTGTGCGACGGAAGGAGGCAACCATGAGCTACGACCACTGACGTGAGGCGATGAGCCGGGTTGTCTGGGCTCGGCGAGTGGTCGAGCCCAGACGACGATCCACCGGCACCGGCGAAGCTGACTGGGGGCGTGAATGATCGACTCGGCCGGCGTGGTCCGGATGGTCCTGGTGCTCGCGGGCGCCGTGGTGCTGTACCGGCACCTCGTCTCGCCGATCGTGCGGTGGGCGGCGCGAGAACTCGGCGCGGGCGACTACCCTGCGACCGCGCTGAACGGCACGTACCCCGAGGCTCCCGTCCCCCGTTCGGCGTGGCGGCCCTGCGCGGTGATCGGGCTGCTGACGCTGGTCGCCGCCCTGCTCGGACCGTGGCGAGTCTCCGGCCTGCTCTGGATCCCCGCAGTCGCCCTGGCCGTGGTGGTCTGGAAGTACACGACCGCGGACTACGACGCGGCTTCGGACATCGGCTGGCAGCGGACCGATCGCGTGGTGGTCACCGTCCTCGGCGTCGCGGGCGTCCTGGTCCCGTTCCTCGCCGTCGCCGCGGTCGTCGCGATCTGCGGGCGCCTGGGTGGGTGGACCCACCACTCCAAGTCCGCGATCCGCGTGGTGAAAGCGGCGTTCGCGCACTCCTTGGCGCTCGGGCCGGCCACGCTGTTCACCGGTGCGGACCCGGCACGTGACCAGGCGGGCCTGCTGGTCCTGCTGGCCACCGTGCACCTGTCGCACTACGTCTTCGCCTGTCACAGCAAGATCGTCCTCGGGCGGCGACCATGGTCGTGGGCGAACGAGAACCGGATCAACGTGCTGGCGGCGTCGGCGTACTCGTGGGGCTGGGCGGGTTTTCTCCCCGAGGACACGGTGCGTCGCGTCGTCCGGGCGCTCGCTCCGCTGTCCCGCTGGCTCAACTGGGGAACCCTGGTCGTCGAAGGGCTCGGGGCCGTCGCCTTCCTCCACCGCGACCTGCTGGTCGTCGCGGCGGCCGGCGCCGCGTTCTTCAACGTGGTGGTGGCCTTCTCCGCCGGAATCCTGTTCCTCGAGAACATCCTGCTCGGCTCGGTGATCGCCGTCTCGGCGCTGAGCCTGCCGCCACCGGTCGAGCAGGCGGCGTTCGGCGCGCTGCCCTGGACGGTGAGCCTGGCGTTGCTGGGCGTCGTGCTCCTCGGCCGGGCCTGGAAACCGACGGCGCTCGGCTGGTGGGACACCCCGCTCACCGAACGCGTCTACTGGCGCGTCGTGACAGCCGGGGGCCGGACGTGCAGTCTGGACAACGGTTTTCTGAGCCCGTTCGACCGGGAGTACGCCCGCTCCGCGGGAAACCCGCTGACCGCCGATCGGTACGTCACCTTCCCTCTCGGCGGTGTGGAGGACGAGGAGCTGCGCGACCGCCTGTTCGCACTGGACCGGGAGGACCCGCACGCGGACCTCGCCGCGATCGCCGCGCGATTCGGCCTGCCGGCCACCGATCCGCGGATCCGGGAGCGCCACGCCGAGTACGTGGCCCGGTTGTTCGGCCGGCTGGCGCTCGGAACCCCGAAGAGTCCCCTTCCCGAGGCGCTGCGGTGGCTCAAGATGCCAGGGGGGCACCTGTACTACTGGCTGGAGTCACCGCGCTACCGGCTTTCCGACGGACCGGTCGTCAGAGTGCAGGTCCGTCATCGCAAGGACCACTTCGACCAGAAGACCGCCACCTGGACCCGCCTGTGCGATGAGGCGGTGATGGAGATCCCGGTGTCCACCGCCTGGAGGAGGAGCTGAACCGTGCACTTCGTTCTCATGGGCCCGGTCCCGGAAGCGATCGACGAGCTCGCGGACCTCGGCCATACGCTGACCGTGCTGAGCACCGAGCGGAACCGGACGGCGCTCGCGGGGCGGCGCCACCGCATCGCGCACAGCGGCGTCGTCCCGTCCTACGACCGCCCGGAGCTCGCGTGGTCGGTGATCGCCCACCTGGGTCTGGAGCAGAAGATCGACGGGGTGATCGCGGCGCACGAGATGGCGGTCGTCGGCGCGGCGATGCTCAACCAGCTGCTGGGCCTGCCGCAGCGGACCGATCCGCGGACCGCGATGGCCGGACGGGACAAGGCGATCCAGAAGTCGTTGTGGCACAGGCACGGCGTGCCCACGTCGCGGTTCGCGACCTTCACCGACGTGCCCGCCGACGCAGCCGAGGCAAGGGATCTGCTCGCGGACCTGCCGGCCCCGTACGTCGTCAAGCCCCCGGCCGAGGGCGGTACCACGTCGGTGTTCGCGTGCGCGGACGCGGACGAGGTGTTCGCCCTCGTCGACGGAAACCCGGACCTGAGACACGCGGTGGTCGAGGAGAGGCAGCCCGGCAGGGAGTGGCACTTCGACGGCGCCATCGTCGACGGGACGATCGAACACCTGATGGTCTCGCGCTACCTGGCACCGTTGATCGAGACGAAGAACGGTGCGACCCTGCGATCCGTCGCCTATCCGGTGCACGCGCATCCCGCCCTGTACGCGGAGTCCCTGGCGTTCAGCCAGGCGGCCGTCGACGCGCTCGGTGGGAGATGGGGCGTGTTCCACCTGGAGGTGTTCGGCGAACCCGGAGGTTTCGTGGCGGGCGAGCTGGCGTGGCGACCGGCCGGGGTGCTGGCGCCGTTGTCCGCGCAGCACACCATCGGGCTCAACCTGTGGGCCGCACACGCCAGGCTGATGGCGGGCGAGCCGCTCACACCCCGTGAGCCCGACCGCGGCGCGGTCTTCGGTTTCGTCTGCCTCCCGGTGAAACCCGGCGCCACGAACGGTGTGACCCGAGCTGACCTGGAAGCCCTGCCCGGCGTGCGGCACGTCAAGATGAAGGTCGATCCGGGCAAGGTCATGGGATCGATGACGGCCAGCACCATCTCCGTGGGCATGGCTCTGATCGAGGCTCCGACCATCGAACGCTGCGAACAGCTGATCGACGACGCGGTCGAGCGGACCAGGTTGCTGCACGAACAGAAGAGCCGGGTTGCCACCGTCGCGACATGAGGCTGTCGATCGTGGTCACGCCACGCTCGTTGCCCGACGAGGAGCACGAACCGCCGGACGGCAGCAGACCAACGCTCACAACACTTTCGTGCACACTTTCGGAACGGCAGGGATAATCATGGTGTCCACAGGCAAGGCGTTCACACTGAGCGACGAGGAACTGGCGCAGTTCCACCGCAACGGGTACATAGGTCCGTTCGACCTCTACGAGCCCGAGGAGATGGCTGCCAATCTGCAGGCCCTGCGGCCAAAACTGATCAACACGAAGAAGGCCGTCTACGGCGGCGGCAAGACCATTTCCGGCGTGACGAACCTGTCGAACTACGACCGGCACCTGGACGTCGACTTCCTGGCCGAGCACATCACCCGCCCGGAGATCGTGGACCGCGTGTCCAGCATCCTCGGACCGGACACGCTGTGCTGGCGCTCGGAGTTCTTCCCCAAGTACCCCGGTGACGAGGGCACGGACTGGCACCAGGCCGACAACTTCTCCAACGTGGCCGACTCCAAGCACCCGCAGATCGTGTGGCCGGAGGACGCCGACTTCGGCGGCACCATCACGGTGTGGACGGCCTTCACCGAAGCTTCGGTGGACATGGGATGCCTGCAGTTCATCCCGGGTTCTCACAGGTCGATGAACTACGACGAGTCCAAGGTCATGGACTACCACCCGGAGCTGATCAACAACCAGGAGAAGGCGGGGGTGCGGCGCGGGTTCTTCGGCTACGACTACCGGCAGCTGCAGAAGGATCCCGACTGGTCGCCCGACGAGTCCCAAGCGGTCTCCCAGGTGATGCGCCAGGGTCAGTTCATCATCTTCTGGTCCACGCTGATGCACGCGTCGCATCCGCACGCCGGGAAGACCGACCAGATGCGCCTCGGCTTCGCGGGACGCTACCTGCCGACCTCCGTGCGGGTCTACCCGCACTCCGACGCGCTCGCGGAGTTCGGCGGCGCCGCCAGCCTGGACAAGTTCGGCAACGTGCTGACGTCCGGCCGGGACGCGTTCGGGCACAACAAGTTCGTCGAGGCCACGGTGAACGGGTACCGCTTCCCGGTCAGGGACGGAGTGCCGGTCTGATGGCGAACGACGACATCGACAGCATCCAGGCGTGGGTCGTGGCCACGTGCCGGGACCTGGGGCTGAGCGTGGACGCCGGGTCCGACTTCTTCCGGTCGGGCGGTTCGTCGCTGACGGCGGTCAAGCTGATCGCGCGGGCCGAGGAGAGCTTCGGCGAGGACGCGCTGCCGCCGGAGGACCTGTTCACTGACAGCGGCATCCGCGAGATCGCGGAGAGCATCGCCCGCAACAGGCAGCAGGTCGACTCGTCACCGGCGTAGGTGTACCGCGCGCCGGGGACGGCCCCGGCGGGGCCACCCCCGGCGCACCGGTCACCCGCACGCGGCCGAGCAACGATGTCGAGGGAGGCGCATGAAGCGGCTCACAGCCAGTCCCGGGGCGCGTGCGGTGCACGCCGCGGCCAATGCGGGCACGTCGGTTCCCTTTCCGTCGGACAGCAGCGTGAAGGAGCTGTTCGAACAGCGCGTCCGAACGGGCGGCGGAACGACCGCACTCGTGCACGGCGACCGGCGGATGACCTACGCGGAGCTGAACGCGGCCGCCAACCGGCTGGCGGGTCACCTGCTCCGGCAGGGGTGCCGCCGCGGCGACGTGGTCGGCGTGTGCGTGCGGCGGTCATCCGAGCTCGTCGTCGCACTGCTCGCGATCGTCAAGTGCGGCGCGGTGTACCTGCCGTTCGACCCGTCCTGGCCGGACGAGCGCCTGCTCGTGATGTTCGGCATCGCCGGGTGCGACCGGGTGGTCACCGACCAACCGGGTCCCCTGGCGGCCCGGCTGCCGTGGTGCCAGGTCCTCGACGTGTCCACGGCGGACGGTGACGACTCCGCCGACCCCGAGGTCACCGTGCGCGCCGCGGACATCGCGTACATCAACTTCACCTCGGGGTCGACCGGGCGGCCCAAGGGCGTGCCGATCGAGCACAGGTCGGTGGTCCGGCTGGTCCACGACGCCCGCTTCGCCCGTCTCGACGACCGCACCGTCGTGCTGTTCCTCGCCCCGGTCACGTTCGACGCGGCCACGTTCGAGATCTGGGGAGCGCTGCTCAACGGCGGCACGTGCGTGATCTACCCCGGGACCTTCGTCCGGTTGTCCGAACTGCGCAGGGTGGTGCGGCAGCACGCCGTCAGCACGGTTTTCCTGACCACGGCGCTGTTCAACACGATGGTGGACGAGGACGTCGACGCGCTCGGCAGCGTCGACGTCATCCTCACCGGCGGGGAGGCCCATTCGCTGCCGCACATCGGCAAGGCGCTGGCCCACTACGGCGCGGGCCGGATCGTCAGCGTGTACGGCCCGACCGAGTGCACCACGTTCGCCACCTACCACCCGTTGACCGGTCCGCAGCCCGGGGACCGGCCGCTGCCCATCGGACGTCCCATCCAGAACACGCGGGTGCACCTCGTGCGCGACGACCGGCTGTGCGAACCGGGAGAGACGGGCGAGGTGTGCCTGTCCGGACCCGGCCTGTCCCCTGGCTACACCGGGATGCCGGAGGAGACCGCGCGCCGTTTCGTGGACCACGTGGTCGACGGCGTCACCGAGCGCTTCTACCACACCGGTGACCTGGCGTACTTCGAGGCGAGCGGGGTGCTCGTGTTCCAGGGCCGCGACGACGACCAGGTGAAGATCAACGGTCATCGGATCGAACTGGGCGAGGTTCGGCACGCACTGACCGGTCATCCGGACGTGCGCCAGGCTTTCGTCACCGTGCACGTCTCCGGCACCGGCGAACGGTTGCTCACGGCGTTCGCCGTGTCGGACGGCACGAGCGAGGCGCTGCGGGACCACCTGGCACGCTGCCTGCCGCCGTACATGGTGCCCGCCGTGATCGAGATCCGGGAGTCGCTTCCCCTGTCGGCACACGGCAAGGTGGACCGCGAGGCCCTCCTGTCCTCGCTGCGGCCCCGGTTGTGAGCGGCGACGTCCGCGCGGAGATCCGGTCCGTCCTGGACGAGATCGTGCTGCCGCACGCCGACCGCTGGGAGCGGGAGAGGCGCATCTCGCCCGACGGGTGGCGCGCGCTGGCCGAGGCCGGCCTGCTCTCCCTGCCGCACGAGGGCCCCGGCTTCGCGCTCAGCGCCGTCTTCCTGGACGAGCTCGGGAACACCGGGTACGCCGGTGTCCGCGCGTCGATCGGCGTGCACGCCTACATGGCGCCCGCGTACCTGCGCATGCTCGGCACCGAGGTCCAGCGGGCCGCGTGGCTCAGGCCGGACAGGGTCGCCGCGCTGGCCATCACCGAGGAGCACGCGGGCACCGACCTGTCCGCGCTGTCCACAGTGGCCGGCAAGGACGGTGACGCGTACCGGCTGACCGGTGAGAAGTGGTACGTCACCAACGGTTCCGCGGCGGACTACCTCGTCGTGCTGGCGAGGACTCGTGCGGGCGGCACCGCGAAGGTGCTGTCCGGCGCGAGCCTGTTCGTCGTGGACGGCCGCTCCCCCGGCATCACCCGGCACCGGCAGCCGACGCTCGGCTGGCGCGCGGCGGACACGTGCCGGGTGTCGTTCGACGGGGTGGTCGCGGACGGCGTGCTCGGCAGGCCCGACCGGGCGCTGATGCACCTGATGCCGGCACTCGACTTCGAGCGGCTGGTCGCGGGCCTGCTGGCGGTGGGCGGCGTACGGCACTGCCTCGGCGTGTTGCGGTCCTTCCTGCGCTCGCACCGGGTGCGCGGCGAGGCGTTGAGCGCGAACCAGGCTGTGCGACATCGCGTCGCCGACCTGGACGCCCAGTACGAGCTCGTGCGGACGTTCGCCGACCGGCTGGTGGAGGACCACTGCGCGGGCCGGCTCGACACCAAGGCCGCCGCCGTGCTGAAGCTGACGGCGACCGAGCTGGCGGTCACCGCCGCGCAGGTGTGCGTGCAGTACCACGGGGCACGGGGATGTCTCGAGGACTCCGTGCCCGCTCGCCTGCACCGCGACGCGATGGCGGGGACGATCGCGGCCGGCGCGAGCGAGCTCATGCGGGACTTGATCTTCGAGTCGGGGTGACGAGGAGTGGGAGACATGGGGAACTTGGACGCCGCGACGGTCAGTGGCCGCCTGCTGCTCGCCATGGCCGTGCTCACGGTGGCGGTGCGGGTCGTCGGCTGGCTGGTGAGCAAGATCGGTCAGCCGCGGGTGCTCGGGGAGATCGTCGCGGGGATCCTACTGGGGCCCAGCGTGCTGGGTCTGGTGTGGCCGGAGCTGATGACGTACCTGTTCCCGCAGCAGGTGATCGCGGGACTGAACGTGCTGGCCCAGACCGGGCTGGTGATGTTCATGTTCCTGATCGGCCTGGAGATCGACCTGAGGTCGTTGCGCGGACAGGGGCACAAGGTCACGGTGATCAGCCACGCGTCGTTGCTCGTCCCGATCGCCCTCGCGGTGCCGCTCTCCCTGTGGCTCCACCCCCGGTTCGGGGCGCGGACCGACGAGCTGGCGTTCTGCCTGTTCTTCGCCGCGGCCATGGCGATCACCGCGTTTCCCGTGCTTTCCCGGCTGTTGCAGGAGTCCGGACTGCTGTCGACCCAAGTGGGCGTCATCAGCCTGGTGTGCGCGGCGATCAACGACGTCTACGCGTGGATCATGCTGGCGATCGTGGTCGCGGTGGCCAAGTCGGCCGGTCCCGGGGACGTGGTGCGAACGCTCCTGCTGTCGATCGCCTACCTCGTCGTGATGTTCGCCGTCGTCCGCCCCCTGCTGCGCCGTCTCGGCCACCCGCCGATGTGGGTGATGATCGCGGTGGCGATCCTGAGCGCCTGGACGACCGACCAGATCGGCATCCACGCGATCTTCGGCGGATTCCTGGCCGGTGCCGTGATGCCGCGGGATCCCGAGTGGCAGCACGGTGTCGAGGCGAAGCTCGAGAGCATGATCTCCGTTCTGCTGCTGCCCATGTTCTTCGGCCTGGTGGGGCTCTCCACCAGGATCGACCAGCTCACCACCGCCGCGCTCTGGCTGACCACGGTGCTGGTGGTCGCCGTCGCCACCCTCGGCAAGCTCGGCGGTGCCTCGCTCGCCGCCCGCCTGACCGGCGACCGGTGGACGGAGTCGTTGCTGATCGGCGTCCTGATGAACACGCGCGGGCTGACCGAGGTGGTGATCCTGACCGTCGGCGTGCAACTGGGGGTGGTCTCCCCCGCCCTGTTCACGATCATGGTCCTGATGGCGCTGGTCACCACCTTCATGGCGGCGCCGATCATCAACCGCCTGCGGCGACGGCTCGCGGCCCCACCCGCGGCCGCGCTGTCCGGCGGTGTCGGTGCCGGCAGATGACCCGATCCGCCGCGGACACCTGGCTGCGCGGTTTCTCACCGCGCCCGGACAGCGCCGTCCAGATCGTCTGCCTGCCGCACGCCGGTGGTTCGGCGAGCTTCTACCTGCCGTTTGCCGAAGAGCTGTCGCCGGTGGCCGACGTGCTGGCCGTCCAGTACCCGGGAAGGCAGGACCGCAGGCACGAGCCGTGCATCGACGACCTGGTCACGCTGGCGGACCGCGCGGCGGAGGCACTGGCACCGCGCCTGGATCGCCCGACCATCCTCTTCGGACACAGCATGGGGGCGACGCTCGCGTTCGAGGTGGCCCGCCGCACCCCGGTGGCGCACCTCTTCGCCTCCGGCCGGCGCGCGCCGTCGTGCTGGCGCGACGAACGCGTCCACCAAAGCGACGACCGGGGTCTCATAGCCGAGATGCAGGTGTTGAACGGGACGAGTTCCGCGCTGTTCCAGAACGAGAAGATCCTGCGCATGGTGCTGCCCGCGGTCCGCGCGGACTACCGGGCGGCGGAGACGTACCGGTACGCCGAGGGCCCCGGCATCACCGCGCCGATCTCCGTGGCTGTGGGCGATGAAGACCCGTTGGTGACACTCGACGAGGCCCGCGCCTGGCACCGGCACACGACCGGGACGACGGAGCTGCACGTGCTGCCCGGTGGTCACTTCTTCCTGGAGGACCACTGGCCGCGGGTCTGCAACCTGGTGAGGGACAAGGTGCGCGAAGTCGGCTCGTCCTCCGTCTGAGCGAAACCTCGTGCGGCTCACAGGGCAGGCCCGCACGCCGCTGGTGGACCGGCCATCACAGTGCTCCGGTCAGGCACCAGATTCAGCCATGCCTCGGCAGCACCAGAGCACACAACAGTTCTCCGTCGGGCCGGATTGCGGTGGCTGGCATCATGGCCGCCATGTGCGCCTACGTCCTGGTGGCAGAAGACGAACCACGACAGGCCGACCTGATCGGGCGCTTCCTCGCCAGGGAGAACCACACCTTCCTGCTGGTCGGCGACGGGCGCAAGGCACTCGACGAGATCCGCGGCCGCCGCCCGGACCTGCTGGTGCTGGACCTGATGCTGCCCGGCGTGGACGGCTGGGACGTGTGCCGGGCCGTGCGGGCCGAGGACGCGGACCTGCCGGTGCTCGTGGTCAGTGCGCGGGCGGAGGCGGACGACAAGCTGCTCGGGTTCGACCTGGGCGCGGACGACTACCTCGCCAAGCCCTACGACCCGCGTGAGCTGATGGCGCGCGTCCGGGCGTTGTTGCGGCGCTCCACCAGGAACGGCACCGCGGCGCGGCGTGCTATCCGGGTCGGTGACCTCGAGCTGGACCCGTTGCGGCACGAGGTGCGGGTGGCCGGCCGGCCGGTGGCGTGCACGCCGGCCGAGTTCCGCATCCTCGCGGTGCTGGCCGCCGAACCGGGCCGGGTGTTCAGCCGGGCGCAGCTGCTGGAGGACGCGTACGGGCTGGACGGGTTCATCACCGAGCGCACCATCGACGTGCACGTGCGCAACGTGCGGCGCAAGATCGAGGCCGATCCCGCCGCCCCGGCGCACCTCGTCACCGTCTACGGGGTCGGCTACAAGATCGCCGACGGGAGCGCTGGTGGCCGGTAGGCGGCGCTCGCTGCGGTTGCTGCTTCTGGCGGGCACGGTGCTGGTGTCGGCGTGCTCGATCGCGGCGACGGCGTGGTTGTCGGTGCAGAGCACGACGAGAACGCTGCAGGCGGAGCAGGGGCGCAAGCAGGCCGAGCTCGCCCGCGTCTACGACACCGTGCTGGGCCACGGCGCCACGCACCGGGACTGGTCGGGCGCCGGGCCGCTGCTCGACGAGCTCGGCCGCGAGACCGGCCTGACCATCTGGCTCACCACCCCCGACAGGGGGCGGATCGCCGCGACGTCCGGGACGAGCGAACTCGAACCGGTTGGGCAGCCCACCGTGGTCGTCGATCCGCTCAACGTGGATCTCAACCTGCGCGGGGACACCCCACCGGATGGCATCGACCCGCGGGCGGTCGGCCCGTTCCGCCTCACCGCACAGGAACAGCGGGAGTCCCGGGCGCGAGCGGAGGACGACGCAGCGTGCGCGCGCCGCAAGGGGGTCGCCGCCGAGACCAAGACCGGCGTGAACGGACGCTCGTACTACGAGCCCTTCGCGAGCGGGTGCGCCTCGTCGCGGCAGTACCTGGGCAGCGAGCAGACCGCGCTCGCCCAGGTCGACGCGCAGTTCGCTGTGTGCCTGAGCCGTGCCGGGATGCCCTACCGTCCGGTGTTCCTCGAAAAGGACGGTTCGCTGCTGTCGCTCCCCGGCCTCGCACCGACCTACGAGAAATGCCTGACGGCCGCGCGTCGCGAACAGCTCGCGGCGCACGTGGCGCCGGCCGCGTTCCTGTTCGTCGAGGAGCCCGTGGTCCAGCAGACCGTAGTGGGTCTGCCCGCCGCCGGAGTCGCGCAGATCGCACTGGCGGCATCTTTGGTCCTCGTGTTGGCGATCGCCGTGAGCTTCCTGCTGGCGGGCCGTGTCCTGCGGCCGTTGACCGTGCTCACCGACGCCGCTCGGCGGATGCGTGCGGGTGACCTGTCGGCGCGGGCGGAGGTGACGGCCCGCTGGGAGGTCGCGGAGGTCGCGGCGGCGTTCAACGACATGTCCGAGCACCTCGCGCGCGCCGAGGTGCTGCGCAAGAACATGGTCAACGACCTGTCGCACGAGCTGCGCACGCCGTTGGGCACGGTGCGCGGCTGGGTGATCGCGGCCCAGGAGGGTGTCGCGGAGCTGGACGCCGACCTGCTGCACCTGCTGGAGCAGGAGACGCTGGTGCTGGCGCAACTGGTGGAGGACCTGCAGGAGCTGGCCGCCGCGGACGCCGGTCAGCTGCGCCTGCGCCCGGAACCGCTCGACGCCGCGGAGCTGCTGGCCGGTGTCGCCGCGGCACACCGGGTGGATCTCGAGGTGCCCGCGGGACGACCGCTGCGGACCGTCGCGGATCCCGTGCGACTGCGGCAGGTCATGCGCAACCTCGTGGTCAACGCCGTGCAGCACACCCCACCGGACGGGCGGGTCGTCGTGAGCGGCCGGACCGAGGGCGACGAGGTCGTGATCACCGTCTCCGACACCGGGCACGGCATCGCCGCGCAGGACCTGCCGCACGTGTTCGACCGGTTCTGGCGCGCCGACCGCTCCCGCACCCGCGCCACCGGCGGACGCGGCCTCGGGCTGGCGATCACGAAGCACCTCGTGCAGGCGCACGGGGGCACGATCACCGTCGACAGCGAGGTGGGGACCGGTACGACGGTCACGGTCCGGTTGGCCCGCGAAGGAACCTGAACATCATCTACTCGGGTTCTTAACATCCCGCCGGGATCTTGACGGCATGCGACACCGGCGCCCCGACGCGCCCTGCCGGGCGGCGGAGCGCCGGTGGACCTCCCCCTCAGAAACAAGGACGAGCTTTGCGTCATCACCGCTATCCCGGCGGCACCGAGCTCACGCGCACGGTCAGCTCCCACCGGCTTCCCCCACCGCCGTCAGCGCTGCGCGGACGCGTCGTGGCCGCCGCGGTCGCGGCCGGCGCCTTCGCCACGGCGGGCGCCGGCCAGGTCGGCGAGTCCACCGGCGGCGGGTCGTCCAGCCTGCCGCCGGTGCCGCCTCGTTCGACGGCACCGGCGGCGACACCTCCGCCGCACCGCACGTCCTCACCGTCTCCAGGACGACGCCGGCAGGATCGGCTGAGGCGGCGAAGCTCCTGCACAGCCGGCAGCTCACCGCGCAACGCGAAGCGGCAGCAGCCGAGGAGAAACGCCCCAAGACGGTCCGCCCGGCCGCAGGCACGTCCACCTCCGGCTTCGGCGGCCGCTGGGGCGTCGTGCACTACGGCATCGACATCGCCGGTCCGCTTGACACACCACCGTCCTCGCCGCCGCCGACGGCGTCGTGAAGGAGGCCGGTCCGGTATCCGGCTTCGGTCAGTGGGTTCGCGTGGAGCACGCCGACGGCACCATCACCGTCTACGGCCACGTCAACTCCTACAACGTCCGCGCCAACCAGCGCGTCCATGCGGGCCAGGTCATCGCCCGCAGGGCAACCTCGGCCAGTCCACCGGCCCGTACCTGCACTTCGAGGTGTGGAACCCCGGCGGCCAGAAGATCAACCCGTTGACGTGGCTCAACAACCGCGGCGTCACCGTCTGACATCCCCACCGACAAGGAAGGACCGCGACATGGTGTCGCATGCGGTTCGTGGTGCGCTCGCAGCGACGGCGGCTGTCGTCGCCACCGTGCTGCCCACTACCCCCGGCTCGGCACAACCCTCGGCCGCCGATGCGCTCGCGAAGTACAACGAGCTGTCCGAGAAGGCCTCCCGGCTCAACCAGGACAAGCTCAAGGCACAGGGCGACCTGACCGCGCGGCAGGGTGACGCGAGCAAGGCCGAGGCAGACCTCGGCGGCGCCCGCCGGGCGGAGCAGGACCTGCGCGGCCGGGTCGACGTGCTCACCGAAGCCAGCTACTCGGGTGCACGGTTTGACCGGCTCTCCGCGCTGCTGGTGAGCGACTCGCAGCAGGACTTCCTCGAACGCATGACCGCGCTGAACATCCTGGCGGCCGACAACGCCGAGGCGTTGCAACGGCTCACCAGCGCTGTCGACGCGGCGGACGCCTCCTCCAGGAAGGCCGCGGAGGCCGCCGAGGCGTCGAAGAAGCTGCTCGCCGAGATCGACGAGAAGGGTGCCGCCCTGCAGAAGCAGATCGACGAAGCGCGCACCCAGTACGACTCACTCACCGCCTCGGCCAAGAAGACGTTGAAGGACGTGGGTGACCAGTCGCCCTACCTGGCCCCGCCCGGCACGGCAGGCAGGGCCGTCCAGTTCGCGATGGCCCAGCGCGGTGACGCCTACGTCTACGGTTCCAACGGCCCCGATACGTGGGACTGCTCGTCGCTGATCCAGAAAGCCTACGCCAGCGCCGACGTCCGGCTCGGCCGCACCAGCTACGACCAGGCGAAGGCCGGGCGTGCCGTGACCCGCTCCGAGGTCAGGGCGGGTGACATCATCGTCTACTACTCCAGCCAGTCCCACGTGGCGCTGGCGATCGACAACACCCGCGCCGTGCACGCCTCGACCGAGGGCCAACCGGTGAAGGTCGCCGGCATCGACTCGATCAGCGTGATCCGCCGTGTTGCCGACTGAGCCGACCGGCGAAAGCTCCCCGAGACGACACCGGATCCTGGACGCGGCCGAGGAACTCTTCGCCGAACGCGGCTTCCACCGGACGTCCTTTATGGACATCGCCAGACGATCCGGCACCGGCCGCGGCACGATCCCGTGGCACTTCAAGAACAAGCACGTCCTGGCGATGGCCGTCGTCCAGCGAGCAGCCGAACGGGTCTGGCCCGCCGGGCAGTTCCGATCCGCACCCTCGCTCACCGAGCTGTTCTCAGGGACCACACGACTCCTGAACGACGGAAGCTCGGCCCTGGTGTTGACGATGCTCGTCGAAGCCCTCAACGACTGGGAAAATTCTCAGGAGCACCACAGAGAGGTTCTCCGGCGCGGACGCGAAAGCTTCGA
>NZ_DASVFL010000257.1:0-9549 GCF_036380075.1 Lentzea sp.
GCTGCGGCGTCGGCTGGACGAGGCCCACACCTGCTTGGTGCACGGTGCGCCGACGGCATCGATCATCATGCTCGGGAGCGTTCTCGAAGGTGTCCTCTACGACGTGGCGAAGGCGCGGTCCGCCAACGGCAGCGCTCAGCACGACAACCTCAACCAATTGATCAAGCTGGCGGTGCGCGAGGGGTGGATCGGGCGCGACGTCGACGACTACGCGCACACCCTCCGGGAGTACCGCAACCTCGTGCACCCGAAGCGGCAGGTCGACCACAAGTACGACCCGGACTCCGGGACCGCTGAAATCTCCTGGAAGGTGGTGGTCCTCGCGTTGAACGACCTCGCGGAGTCGTCTTAGGGGTCAGCCCAGTTCGGCGGAGTCCGTGAGCCGCAGCTTGCGCCGCGCCCGCTGGTAGAACGTCGTCATCCCCAGCCGCACCACGCGGGCGGCACCGGCGCGCCCCCGCAGTGACACGCGCTGGCCCGGTTCGACGTAGCCCGCGACCATGCCGTCGACCTCCACGGCCAGGCGGCCGCTCGACGGGAGCAGGTCGAGGTCCACCCGGTCGTTCACCGACAGCACGATGCCGCGGCTGTAGGCGCTGTGCGGCGCGGCCGGGGTGACGAGCAGTGCCTCGACGGACGGGCTGGTGATCGGGCCGCCCGCCGAGAAGCTGTACGCCGTCGAGCCGGTCGGGGTGGCGACGATGACGGCGTCCGCCGCGTAGCTGACGAACGGCTGGCCGGCCACGTGGACGGCGACCCGCGCGTTGCCCTGACCGGGGGTGCGGACCACGGCGATGTCGTTGAAGGCCGTGACCTTCTGGTCGCCGAAGGTCGCGTCCACGGCCAGGCGCGGCTCGACGGTGAAGTCGTGCGCGTCGATGGCGGACAACGCCGCGGGCAGGTCCGGCACGTCCACCTCGGCGAGGAACCCGAGCTTGCCAAGGTTCACCCCGAGGACCGGGGCCCGCTCGCCGTCGGCCAGGCGCATGGCGCGCAGCATCGTGCCGTCGCCGCCGAGGCTCACGACCAGGTCGGCCCGCCGGCCCAGCTCCTCCGCGGAGACCGGGGTGGCCTCGCAGCGCAGGCGCTGGATCTCGTCGGAGATGCCGAGGATCTCCACGCCGCGGTTGGTCGCCCAGCCGAGCACGGCTTCCACGGCGGCGGCGGAGTCTCGTTGCGGGTGCAGCACCAGGCCGGCGGCGTGCACGTCAGTTCGTCCTCAGTCGGGTCACGTCGCCAGTCTGCCGAATTCCCACGGGTCGTGTGCGCTGAGGAGCGTGATGTCGGCCGCGTGGTCGCGGGCGAGGGCCCGCAGCGCGGACTGCGTGCCCACCCGCTGGTCGTGGTCGACCTCGGACCGCGTCTGGACGACGTCCATCACCGGGTGCGGTTCGGGAGTTTCGTCCAGTTCGCGGTGGTAGTAGTAGGCGTCGCCGCAGTGCAGGAGCCACTTCTCTCCGTTGTGGACCGCCACACCCGCGTGGCCCGCGCTGTGGCCGCCCAGCGGGACGAGCTTGATCTCCTCCGGCAGGTCCTGCGGCTGAACGGCGTCCAGGCCGAACCACTTGTCGTTCGGGGACTCGTGGGCGCGCCACTGTGGGCCGTGCGCCCAGTGGGCCGGGCGGTAGCGGAGGCTCGGCGCCTCCCGTAGCGCCGCCTCCAGCTCCGCGGCCAGGACGTGCACCGCGGCGTGCGGGAAGTCGGGCAGGCCACCGCAGTGGTCGACGTCCAGGTGCGTGAGGACGACGTGGCGGACGTCGGCGGCGGTGAAGCCGAGACGTTCCACCTGGCGGATGGCGGTCTCTTCTTCTGCGAGCGCTGGTTCGACCTGCGCCGTCCAGGACGGGTCGAGCGTGCCGGCGGGGTCGCGCACGTTGCCCAGTCCCAGACCAGTCTCGACGAGGACCAGTCCGTCGGCCGTCTCGGCGAGTAGGCAGTGGTTCACGGCCCGCGCGTCCTGCAGGCCGTCGTAGGTGGGCGCGATGGGGCGCATCGAGCCGCAGTTCAGGTGGTGGATCCGCATGGCGGTGATCGTGCGACTTGAAGCGCGGTTCAAGTCAAGCCGCTAGTCTCGGCGCCGTGCTGGACATCGCCGAGGTAGCGGAGAAGTCGGGGCTGGCACCGTCCGCCCTGCGGTTCTACGAGAAGAAGGGCCTGCTCTCGTCGAGCGGCCGCAACGGGTTGCGCCGCACCTACGACCCCGAGGTGCTGTCCCGCCTGACGATGATCACCTGCGCCCGCCGGGCCGGGTTCACCATCGCGGAGATCAGCCGGTTCCTGGTCGCGATGCCGGGCGACGCGGCGACGCGCGCCAAGATGGCCGACAAGGCCCGGCTGCTGGACGAGGACATCGCGCGCCTGCGGCGGATGCGCGACAGCCTCGACCACGCGGCCACGTGCACGCACGAGCCGCTGGTCGAGTGCCCCGACTTCAAGCGCGCCCTCGCTCCCTGACCTCAGCCGCAGAAGTCGGTGACGGTCCTGGCCAGGACGTCGGTGAGCCGGTCGAGCGAGGCGAGGTCGATGTGCTCGGTGGCCGCGTGCGCTCCCGCGCCGTCGACGCCGAACAGCAGGCACGGGATGCCGGCGGCGTCGAGCAGCGCGCAGTCGGTCCAGAACGGCTCCGCCCTGATCACCGGTGGTGCACCCAGGTTCGCGATCAACGTGCGGACGATCTCGGCGTCCGGGTCGGCCTCGAACGGGTCCCTGGCGAGGCCGCGGGTGAGCGTCGCGCGGAAGTCCGGGACGGTGTCGTGCAAGCGGTCCAGGACGGCCCGCAGCTCGTCCTCGACGCGCTGCGGCGACTCGCCGGGAACCGTGCGGCGTTCGACGGTGATCCGGCAGCTCGACGGGTAGGTGGAGGCCTCCTCACCGCCGCTGATCACCGACGCGTGGACCGTTCCGGTGCCGAGGAGGTGGTGTCGCGGACCGGCGGCGAGGTCGTGGCCGAGCTGTTCCAGGGCGACGAGGAAGTGCCCGGCCTTCGCGATCGCGTCCACGCCCAGCTCCGGCCGTGACCCGTGCGCGGCCCTGCCCTCGACCACGACGTCGAGCCAGACGAAACCCTTGTGCGCCAGCGTGACTTCGAGGTGACTGGGTTCGGTGACGATGGCCGCGTCGGCGGTGAAGCGCTCGAGCACCTCCGCCGTGCCGGAGCTGCCGTGTTCCTCGTCGGCGACGCACGCGACGATGACGTCGCCACGGAGGTTCTCGGCCCGTGCCGCGGCGACCATCATCGCCGCCACACCACCCTTCATGTCGAACGTGCCGCGACCGAACATCCTGCCGTCCCTGACTTCGGGCAGGAGGGGGTCGCCGTCGTAGCCCGCGAGACCGACCGTGTCGATGTGCCCGTTGAGCATCAACGACTTCCCGCCGCCGCTGCCCTTCTTCACGGCGACGAGCGACGGCCTCCCGGGCCGCCGTTCCAGCAGGTGCACCTCGAAGCCGCGCTCGGCGAACCACCGGGCGCAGAAGTCGGCGATCTCGCGTTCGCCACGGCCGCCGGGCACGAGGTCGGGGTTGACCGAGTCGATGGCGACGAGCCGGGCGAGCAGGTCACGTGGGTTCACGGGCGTCCTTCGGTGCTGAGGAGAACGACGGTGCCGAGGTCGCCGAGCTCGTCGCGGAGCGCGCGCAGCCCGGCGAGCGGCGCGGCGCCGCACGGTCCGGAGTGGACGTTCAAGGCGTGGAGGTCTGACATGGCCCGCGCGCAGTCGGCGTCGGAGACGGCGACCGCGGCGTCCAGTCCGTGGCGCAGGAAGGGCCACGAGGTGGCGGACGGCGTGCCGCAGTTGAGGCCCGCCATGATCGTGTCACCCGTCGCGACGGTCGTGAGCTGGTTCCGTTGAAGACTGGCCAGGACGCACGCGGCGGTGTCGGGCTCGACGGCGAGCAGCCGCGTGCGGGAGGCGCGGGAGCGGTAGTGGGTGATCACGGCCTGGGCGAACGAGCCGACGCCGACGGGGATGACGACCAGGTCCGGTTCCTCGCCGAGCTGCTCGTCGACCTCGTGGCAGAGCGTGCCGTAGCCCTCGACGATCCACGCCGGCACCTCCTCGTAGCCGGGCCACCCCATGTCCTGGACGAGTAGTCCGTCGGCATCGGCCGCCTGCTTGACCGCGTTGTCGTAAGTGCCTTGGACGACGGTCACCTCGGCCCCTTCGCCTTTGATCGCGTCGATCGCGGGCCGCGGCACGGTGTCCGGCACGAAGACGTGCGCGCGTTGCCCGTACATCCGCGCCATCCGGGCCACCGCACGACCGTGGTTGCCATCCGTCGCCGTGGTGAGCGTGACCTGCCCGGTTCGGCCGGAGAGCACGCGGTGAACGGCCCAAGAGGCACCCAGAGCCTTGAAAGCGGGCAGACCGAGGCGGGAGGATTCGTCCTTGACGAACAGGCGGCCGACCCCGAGCTCAGCGGCGAGCGAGGGCAGCCCCGTCAACGGCGTCGGCGCGTAGCCGGGCAGGCCGGCGTGGAACTCGCGCACCCCGGTGGGCGCGGGCGGGCACAACCACCCGCGGGCGTCTGGCTGCGAGAACTTCATGCCCGACAGCGTGGAGGTGGCGCGGATCATCGGTCCAGCGCACGTTGCCGACCTGTACCGGTGGGAGAATTCGACGAATAGCGGAGGTGACCGGTGACCGAAGAGGAACTGATCGTCGAGTTCGCGCTGACCCGCCTCGACAACCCGGGCCTCGACCTGGAGGAGGTCGCCGGCCTCGTCGTCCGCCGGGTGGGGCCGGAGCGGATGCTCGAGTTCGCGGGTCTCACGCTGGCGCACCGCGACGAGCTGCGGGGCGCGGTGTTCCCGGCGGCGGTCGAGCACGTGCTGCGGGTCGTGCTGACGTTGCGCGGGCCGCGCGACTAGGCGTCTCTACCGAGAGTTGGACGTCGTGCGCTCTCAGTACCGCTCATAACCCATTCGGCCTACTCGAAGTCCACTGACTGCTGGACATCGGAGGCGATCACTGGTCCAGTCGCGCCCTCTTGCCGTGAGAGCGGTTTCATGCCGCGCAGATTGGTCCATACCTATTGCGCAAGTCCACACGGGACCGGTCGTATCGCGCACGACCGGCATGACAAGAGGAGTTCCGAATGTCAACACCCCGGTTCTTGAAGCGCGCCGGAGTGGCCGTGGCCGCGCTCGCCGCAACTACGGCAACGCTAGTCCTTCCCGCCACGAGCTCGTCCGCGCAAACGTCCACAGCGGACGCCAGCTTCGTGGTGAGCGAGGCCCAGTTCGACCAGATCTTCCCCGGCCGCAACAGCTTCTACACCTACAGCGGCCTGACGGCCGCGCTCGACGCCTACCCCGGCTTCGCCAACACCGGCGACGACACGGTGAAGAAGCAGGAAGCCGCGGCGTTCCTGGCCAACGTGAACCACGAGACCGGCGGCCTCGTCCACATCGTGGAGCAGAACCAAGCCAACTACCCGCACTACTGCGACACCAGCCAGTCCTACGGCTGTCCGGCGGGCCAGGCCGCGTACTACGGCCGCGGGCCGATCCAGCTGAGCTGGAACTTCAACTACAAGGCCGCCGGGGACAACCTCGGCATCGACCTTCTCGGCAACCCCTACCTTGTCGAGCAGGACGCGGCCGTGGCGTGGAAGACCGGCCTCTGGTACTGGAACACCCAGACCGGCCCCGGCACGATGACCCCGCACGACGCGATGGTCAACGGCCGCGGTTTCGGTGAGACCATCCGCAGCATCAACGGCTCCATCGAGTGCAACGGGGGCAACCCGGCGCAGGTGCAGAGCCGGATCGACAAGTACACGCAGATCACCGGGATCCTCGGAGTCCCGGCCGGCGACAACCTGTCCTGCTGATCCGAGCGCGGTACGAGGGCCTTCCCCGATCTTCGGGGAAGGCCCTCGCGCAACTCCGCGACGCGACAGGAGTCCGGTCTGCCGACTTCCGCCGCACTCTCATGTCGATGAGCGTTGCGATGTGCCAGGCGCGGGCAATGGCTCCGACTTCGCGATCAGGCCCGTTGAGGTGCTTCGTGTCGATAGGGTCACTGGGGTGACGACCAACCACCCTGGTGTCGGTCTTCCGCCGGAGCAGCGGCGGTGGACGTGGGAGTATCCAATCGGCCCGCGCTGGCTGCTCTGCGGTGACATCGGCTTCGATCATTCCTGTGACGACGTCCCGCTGGTGCTGTGCACGGAGATCGAAGGACTGTTCGTTGACCTTCCAACCCGGTCGAGGGAGCGGTTCACGCTTGTCGGCTGCGCTCCGGCCAGCGTGCTCGCCGACCTCCTCGACCGGCTGCCCACCGAGGCATTCGGTACCGAGCGAGCATGGCTGGGCAACATCTCCTTGACAGTGCCTGCGCCACCGCCTGGCACACCGCCATCCTGGTGGGGGGAAGATCTGTGCGATGTCACCGTGCTCGCGCAGCGGCCGAACACCACGATGCCGGGAACTGTCGATGTCGACCTCGACGGGTTCGCCTGGCTCAACGATCGCACGGATGCGGTAGTACGTCCCTGCGATGTTGACGAATTCGTCCTCCTGGGCCGAGATGAGGCGCCCTGCGGAACCTGTGGAGACGTCACGGGCGTGTTCCGCGAGCAGGCCGCAGCACCGGTGCCACAGGTCCAGCTCCTCGGTTGCCGACCGGAACCCCATTGGTGGCCGCGCTCGGCGCCGCGGGGCAGTCGACCAAGGCCAGCCTGCGCCGTCGCCGGATCTGCGGCCAGGTTCACGTGGTCGCCACCGATGGTTCTGCCAGCCGGGTGATCAACGCTGTGGTGTCCGGTACGGCCAACGCTGCCAGCCCGTCGCGGCTCGGCGCTGGACTTCTGGACGTGACCGTCGATGTGGACGCGAGGGAGCCATTGCCAACGGGGGTCCTCGACATCCTGGAACATTGGCGCATCGGACGGCCGTCCCAGCGAAACCTGTGGGCGGGTTACGATCGAGAACTACGGCACCAGTGGGCCGGGGTGGCCCTCGGTCACAGGCCCAGTACGCCCGACCGTCCACCCGGCACCACCTACGACCTCGACGGCCGGTTCGTGACCGACATCGAAGGGTTCCACTGCGCGATCGGCGAGGCGATCAACGGCCCAGGCGGATACTTCGGCTGGAACCTCGATGCACTCGACGACTGTCTCCGTGGAAACTTCGGCGCGCAGACCCCGTTTCGACTGGTGTGGAACGACTCGGCCGTCGCCCGCGAGCACCTCGTTGCCGGCTACGACCGGCGTCGGCTGGGTCCGGCGATCAACCTGCAGTACCTCATGGACATGCTCGGCGACCACCAGATCGAGATCGACCTGCGCTGAGCCGTGCGCCGACCACTGCCACGTCACCTCAGTCGAGCCGGACGGTAGACCGTCCCGTCCGGTACACCTGGATTTCACTGTCGAACAGCAGGTGAATCCTTCCCTCAGAGGTGAGACCCGTGCCGTGCGGACATCCGCTCATGCCGCTGGTCGCGCGCTGCCACCATGCTCTACCGATAGGCGAGCTCCAGGTCACTGGTCAACTGGAGGAGCAGATCGACAGGCTCCACACAGAAGAGACGACCGGTAATACATGTGCCAGCCGAGTCGCGGGCAAGCGGACATCACTTCGAGCGCCCAAGGTCACTCCGCTGATCACCAGGCAATGACGGCGCAGCAGCCTGGAACATCAGCGTCGCCATGTTCAAGGTTCCAGTTGCTTGACTGGCTCGATGTAGGACTGTGCATGCCGAAGCGCGGCCACGAACTGTTAGTGGGAACTCGTCGGGTGATGAGTCCCCACCTGGCCTCTCAGAGCGTGTGCTGGTCCACGTCTGCCCGGAATTTTTCTCCGCCGGAGTGCCCTGGGTACGAGTAATGCCCATACCAATCCAGCTTACGGCCAGGCCCCTGCCGCGATTCGGCCAAGTTGCGCGAGACGCGCAACTCCCAGGGAACGGAGGGAGGACGAAAACAACTCGCCACCCCCTTGTCGTTGGCTTGCACGACGGAACGAAGCTACCAGAGCGGATCCGTCTGACGCGCAACGCACTCTCATGCCGCAGGTCGCTCGCTCACACCGACGAGTATCAGCTGTCGACGCTGCTGTCCCAGTGCGCATAAAACGCCGACCGGGAGATGGATACGAGGCCAGACTAACCGGCTTCGAGTGGCTGGTCGGTGAGTCCGCCGGCATCGTCTTCCAGGTACCGCCACCAGTAACGGCGAACGGCTCCAGATGAAGGCAGCTCGATCTGCTTGATGGCCACCACCTCGTGGTTGACCTCAACCGCCTCGAAGAGCCAGCGGGCTCCCTCGTCCACCAAGCCTTCGTGATCCACGTACTCGTAGTAGTGCCGGGGATCGGAACCTTGGTCCAGTTTCCAGTACCACACAACGCTTGCCAGAAAAGCGGCAGCTGTTTCCGGCGGCCACCGCCATCGTGCCGCAAGGCCTCGACAGTAGGCCTCCACGTCGGCTGGAAACTCAGTCACCACCGAAGTATGCGGTAGTCGGAGCTTCGTGCTCTCATGCCGCAGAGCAGACGAATGGTCGTCCTGGTCAGCTCGGACCTTCATCTTCCAACGTGGGGATCACCGGCGACAGAAGGTGGTCCGGGTGCTCGGTGACGGTGCCTCGGACCAGCCGGAAGACCTGGAAGCTCAGCATGTGCTGCGGGTGTTCGTCATCGTGGACGTACAGCAGCCCGTACGACCCAGGTGCAACCTGTCCGACCTTTGCGAACAGGTCGACCACCGCTTCGCCATTCTGTCGGCGGTGATTCGGGTTCCCACCGAGGTGGATGAAGTATTCGCCATTCATCGGTTGAAGATCGATCAACGAGTAACCCTCCAGTTCGTCGACCAAGGCCTGGATCTCGCCGAAACGAAGAGGGGTCTGCTGCACGAACAGGTGACGCTGTGACTTGCCCTACTGGGTGGGTTCCAGAGTTGGTGGCCAACTGGCGGCCTGTTCGAGAGGCTGGTCGCCGTGTCCTTCCGGCTCACGCGCACTTTGTCCACGATTCTGACTTCATCCGCTTCCAGGTCAGACAACTCGTGCCGCGCAGTCGTCTCCCCCCGCTGTACTTCGGAAGGAAGGCAGTCCCTCAGCCGCTCGCTTCAAAGGACCCGTCCCACGTGGGGACGAGTCGAGCGACCCGTCCCTGGACCGCTACTCGGCACCGATAGGCCGGACGATGACTCCGCCACTAGTCTGCCGTTACAAAATTGCTGGTCAGACGTGTTCCCAGGTTTGGTGCTCCCGCCCGACGTCCGTCCAGGGCAGAGCAAACACCGGCGCCGAAGTCATGAGCGGTCCTGACGGACGGATCGAGGTGTGGGCCGAACTCGAAGTCCGGCCCACATCTCCACGAACTGTCAGGTCACTTCTTCGGTGGAATCAGTCCCGACCGGAACATCGCGATCATGGCCACGACGACGACCACGGCCAGCGGCAGGAAACGCACCCAGATCTGGCCGGTCGCCTCTTCCAGGTAAGCGCCCGCCACACCTGCGAGCACCGCTGCCAACAGGAAACCGAGCACTGCGAACACGCGGTTCCGTCGACTCGACGCCTTCATGTTGAGAT
>NZ_DASVFL010000258.1:0-26890 GCF_036380075.1 Lentzea sp.
CGCGAAAAGCGTGCGACTTGACCTGACCCCTCGGGCGCGGCACAACGCGTCAGCACTGCTCGTGACGGGACCACCCCACCTGCCAGGCATGGAAAAAGCCAAGAGCGAAAAGCCAAGAGCAAAAGCCAAGAGCGAAAAGCCAAGACTGCTCGGCTTCGCCTTCGCTTCGGCTCGCCTTCGGCATCGCGCTGGAGGTACGGCTCGCCTGCGGCATCGCGCTGGGAGTGCGGCTCGCCTGCGGCCTCGGCTTTGGTCTCGCCGGACTGTCAGACCCGCTGAGTACGTTGGGTCGCGGGGGAGCCTTCGGCGGAGGGGACCCCTGCGTGAGCGTGCGGTGTGAGGCTGCTCGCGGTGTGAGAGGCGTCTCAGCCCTCGTCGATCACGTCCGGGTCCAGGCCCAGGTAGTTCGCCACTTGTTCGACCAGGACGTCGTGGACCAGGTCTGCCAGGTCCGCGCCGTCCTTCGCGCGGGCCTCCAGGGGGCGGCGGTAGAGAACGATTCGGGAACGGTGGTCCTCGCCTGCCGGGAGCAGGCGGGCCAGGGGGACGTTGCCGTCCTCCACCACTCCGTCCTCGCCTTCCGTCTGCACGTCGGGGACGTCGTCGACGGCCACGTCGAGTTGGGTCAGCTCGGTTCGCCAGCGGGCCTCGATGGGCTCCAGGGCCTCGATGACCAGGGCGTCGAAGCGTTCTGCCCTCGAGCGGGCGGCGGGGAGGGTGGCCGGGTAGAGCGGTCCGCGCAGCCCTCGGCCGTGTCGGTCGCGGTTGCGTCGACGCGGCGAGTCCTGCCGCCGTGAACCCCGTGCCATCACCACAACAGAGCAGCCTAGTTGCTGCCCCCGACGACTAAACACAGCGTGCCTCACACACAGCCTCCCGTGGACGCGCTATCGTCCCCGATCGTGCGGAGCGTGAGACGGTGCTCGCGAACCGGGTGTGCTAACCCGGCTGTCGCCACGCTCACCTACGCCTATGCGGACTCCACCGCAGTCGTCGGACCGCTAGCCACGTACTCCGAACCGCACAGCTACGACCTGTGCGAGGAGCACGCCTTGCGGCTCACGGCGCCGCGTGGTTGGGAGGTCGTGAGGCACCAGGGTGAGTTCGCGGCGCCCGAGCCGAGTGTTGATGATCTGACGGCGTTGGCCGAGGCGGTGAGGGAGGCTGGGCGTGCCGATGTGAGCCCCAAGCTGCCCGACGTGCCCGCCGGGACCCAGCGGCGCGGTCACCTGCGCGTGTTGCCCGATCCGCACGAGGACTGAGTCACCACACGCACCTCTGATCCGCTCGCCGGTAGGCTGCCTGACCAGTGGCCGTCAAGAGCGAGTTTCCTGGGAGTGTGCGGCGTGCGTGACCTGTCCGGCATCGTCAAGGCGTACGACATCCGTGGGGTGGTCGGCGAGCAGTTGGACGCCGGCCTGGTCCGCGACTTCGGCGCGGCCTTCGCGCGTCTCGTGGGCGGGCCCACCATCGTCATCGGTCACGACATGCGCGACTCGTCGCCCGAGCTCTCCAGGGCCTTCGCCGCTGGTGCTCAGGCGCAGGGCGTCAACGTGATCAGCATCGGTCTGGCCAGCACGGACATGCTGTACTTCGCGTCCGGCAAGCTCGACCTGCCCGGCGCGATGTTCACCGCGAGCCACAACCCGGCGAAGTACAACGGCATCAAGATGTGCCGCGCGGGTGCCTCGCCCGTGGGCCAGGACACCGGTCTCGCGCAGATCCGCCAGGACGCCGAGAACCAGGTCCCCGACGCCGAGGGCGTGGAGCAGGGCACGTTCGAGGAGCGGAACATGCTCGTCGACTACGCGGCCTACCTCAACGACCTGGTCGACCTGAAGAGCATCCGCCCGCTCAAGATCGTCGTGGACGCGGGCAACGGCATGGGCGGCTACACGGTGCCGCAGGTCTTCGAGGGCCTGCCCATCGAGGTGGTCCCCATGTACTTCGAGCTCGACGGCAGCTTCCCCAACCACGAGGCGAACCCGCTCGACCCGAAGAACATCGTCGACCTCCAGGAGCGCACCAAGGCCGAGGGCGCGGACGCCGGTGTGGCGTTCGACGGCGACGCCGACCGCTGCTTCGTCGTCGACGAGAACGGCGACCCGGTCAGCCCGTCCGCGATCACCGCGCTGGTGGCCGTGCGCGAGCTCGCCAAGGACCCCGGCGGCACGGTCATCCACAACCTGATCACGTCGCACGCGGTGCCGGAGATCGTGCGGGAGCACGGCGGCGAGCCCGTGCGCACGCGCGTCGGCCACTCGTTCATCAAGGAGGAGATGGCCAAGACCGGCGCCATCTTCGGTGGCGAGCACTCCGCGCACTACTACTTCCGCGACTTCTGGCGTGCCGACACCGGCATGCTGGCCGCGCTGCACGTGCTGGCCGCGCTCGGCGAGCAGGACGGCCCGCTGTCGGCGCTGACCTCGGTCTACAACCGCTACGCCGCCTCCGGTGAGATCAACTCCGTCGTCGAGGACCAGGCGGGCCGGATCGCCGCGATCAAGGACGCCTACGGCTCGAAGGACGGCGTCACGATCGACGAGCTGGACGGTCTCACCGTGCAGCTGGCGGACGGCGCGTGGTTCAACCTGCGCGCCTCGAACACCGAGCCGCTGCTGCGCCTGAACGTCGAAGCCGCCACCCCCGAGGCCGTCGCCGCGCTCAGCGACGAGGTCCTCGCGATCGTGCGGGCCTGAGGGAGAACGAACGTGGTCGTCAAGCTCGAAGAGCAGTTGCTGGAGATCCTCGCCTGCCCGTGCCCCGAGCACGCGCCGCTGCAGGCCGGGACGCCCGCCGACCCGGCGGCGGACTTCCTCACGTGCACCGCGTGCGGCCGTTCGTTCCCGGTGCGCGACGGCATCCCGGTGCTGCTGCTGGACGAGGCGGTCGCGCCGCCCGCGGCTGGGTGACCACCGTGCTCGACGACACGCTGCTCGACGACGCGCGCCGCCTCGCCGACACCGACACCGGTGGCTGGCTGCGCGCCGCCGCACGGGCGGGAGCCCAGGTGCGCGCCACCGCCGAGGCCGCGGCCGAGGCGGGGGTGGAGCGGATCTTCACCGAACGTCCCCGCGCGGTCGTGCTGGTCACCCGGCCCGGCCACGCGGTGGCGGTCGCGGGCGTCGTCATGGCGTTGCTCGGTCCCGGCTGCTCGGTGCCGGTCGTGGTGTCCGAGGAGGTTCCGCCGTGGGTGGGCGCGCTCGACGTGGTGCTCGCCCACACCGAGGACCCCGGTGACCGGGTGCTCGCCGAGTCGATCGACCGCGCGGTGCGCAGGGGCGCCAGGACGTTGCTGACGGCGCCGGACTCCGGTCCGATCGCCGCGGCCGCGGCCGGGCGGGCCGTGCTGCTGCCGCCGCGCATCGACGTGCCGCCCGGCTTCAGCTTCCACCGCGCGCTCGCCGCGTGGCTGCTGGTCCTGAACTCGCTGGGCCTGCTCAAGGTCGACGTGGAGCTGATCGCGGACGAGCTCGACCGCGAGGCCGAGCGCGACCACCCGCAGCACGAGTCGTTCGTGAACCCGGCGAAGTCGCTGGCGCTGCGCGTCGCCGACCGCACGCCGCTGCTGTGGGGCCTCGACGAGGTCGCCACGTCGGTCGGGGTGCACGGCGCGAACGCGCTGGCGGCGTTCGCCGGGGTCGCGAGCGACGTCGCCGGGTACCCGCAGGCGTTGACCCGCACGGTGCTGCACCGCCGCGCCGTGCAGGGGACGTCGGGCGCGGACCTGTTCGCCGACCCGGACGACGAACCGGGCAGCGGCCTCGTGCGCGTGCTGCTGCTGGCCGTGCGCCAGGGCCCGGTGGCCGAGGCCATGAGGCGCGCCGCCGAGGACACCCTGCCGGGAGCGGACGTGCTGGAGCCGGCCGTCGAGGTGGCGGGAGGCGACGCGGTCACCGCCGCGCTGCTCGCGCTGCGCTTCGAGCTGGCCGCGCTGTACCTCGGGCTCGCCGCCGGAGCTCTCGGCGGCAACCCGTACTGATTTGGGAGCTGAGACGAGACGTGGACCTGCTGCACAACGCGGTGAGGCCGTACGCGTGGGGATCGCGCACGGCCATCGCAGAGCTGCTCGGGAAGGAGGTGCCCGCACCCCATCCCGAGGCTGAGCTGTGGATGGGCGCCCACCCCGGCGACCCGTCCCGCGTGGCCGGCGAGGACGGCACCCACCGCTCGTTGCTCGACCTGCTGACCGCGGATCCCGCCGGCCAGCTCGGCACACGCGTGTCCGAGCGGTGGGGCAGCCGGCTTCCGTTCCTGCTCAAGGTGCTGGCCGCCGAGGAGGCGCTGAGCCTGCAGGCGCACCCGTCGGCGTCCCAGGCGGCCGAGGGCTTCGCGGCCGAGGAGAAGCGCGCGGTCCCGCTCGACGCGGCCGTGCGCAACTACAAGGACCCGGCCGCCAAGCCGGAGCTCATCTGCGCGCTGACCGAGTTCCACGCGCTCGCCGGCTTCCGGGCGCCCGACCGCACGGTCTCGTTGCTGCGCACCCTGGACGCGCCCGCGCTCTCGCCGTACACCGGGATGCTGGTCGCCCAGCCCGACTCGTCGGGCCTGCGCGCGCTGTTCACCATGCTGATCACGCTGCCGCAGACGTCGCTCTCGGTGCTGTTGCCGCAGGTCCTCGACGCGTGCGTGCTGCACGTGAAGGAGCACGGCGAGTTCGACCTGGAGTGCCGCACGATCCTGGAGCTGGGCGAGTCCTACCCCGGTGACGCGGGCGTGCTCGCGGCGTTGCTGCTCAACCGCATCGTGCTCCAGCCCGGTGAGGCGATCCACCTGCCCGCCGGCAACCTGCACGCCTACCTGCGCGGCACGGGCATCGAGATCCTGGCCAACTCGGACAACGTCCTGCGCTGCGGCCTCACGCCGAAGCACGTCGACGTGCCCGAGCTGCTGCGCGTGCTCGACTTCACGTGCGGCGACATGGAGGTGCTGCACGGCGAGGAGGTCCAGCCGGGCGTCCGCGTCTACCGCACCCCCGCGCCGGAGTTCGAGCTGTCGCGCCTCGACGTGACCGCGCAGACGCGGATCGACCACGAAGGTCCGCAGATCATGATTTGCACGGACGGCTCCGCGGTACTCACCAACGCGCGCGGAGACGAGCTCAGGCTGGGTCGAGGGCAGGCGGTGTGGCTGCCGGCCTCCGACCCGGCGGTGCTCGTGCGACCGGATGGTGTTGAATCCGCTCAACTTTTCCGCGCGACGGCCGGGAACG
Organism: Lentzea sp.; assembly: GCF_036380075.1. NCBI lineage: Bacteria > Bacillati > Actinomycetota > Actinomycetes > Pseudonocardiales > Pseudonocardiaceae > Lentzea > Lentzea sp. The sequence continues at coordinate 5,213 of NZ_DASVFL010000258.1, forward strand.
ACTAAGGTTCCCGACCGGACAAACAGGACTTGTCCTGGCCGGGACCGGGTGCAGCGAGGAGACAGGCGTGTCAGCAGGGGGCGGAACCAAGGCCATCATCGCGGCGCTACTGGCGAACGCCGGTATCGCGGTGGCCAAGTTCGTCGGATTCTTGATCACCGGCTCGTCGTCGATGCTCGCCGAGTCGGTGCACTCGGTCGCCGACACGTCGAACCAGGGCCTGCTGCTGCTCGGCCAGAAGACGGCCCAGCGCAAGGCGAACAGGCTCCACCCGTTCGGCTACGGCCGCGACCGGTACTTCTGGTCGTTCGTGGTGGCGCTCATGCTCTTCACCCTCGGCTCGGTGTTCGCCCTGTACGAGGGCATCCACAAGCTCCAGCACCCGGAGCCGCTGTCGAGCCCGATCGTCGCCGTCGCGATCCTCGTGGTCGCCATCGGTCTCGAGTCCTACAGCTTCATGACCGCCATCAAGGAGTCGAAGCTCATCAAGGGCGACGCCACCTGGTGGGGCTTCATCCGCAACTCCCGCACGCCGGAGCTGCCGGTCGTGCTGCTGGAGGACGCGGGCGCGCTGATCGGCCTCGTGCTGGCGCTGCTGGGCGTCGGTCTCGCGACCGTCACCGGCAACCCGGTCTTCGACGCGCTGGGCACCATTGCCATCGGCCTGCTGCTCGGCGTCATCGCGATCATCCTGATCATCGAGATGAAGTCGCTGCTGATCGGCGAGGGCGCGTCCGACAAGGACCTCGACGTGATCTGCGACGAGCTGGCCGCCGGCAAGGTGCAGCGGGTCATTCACATCAAGACGCAGTACATCGGGCCCGAGGAGATGCTGGTCGCCGCGAAGATCGCGTTGGAGCCGCAGCTGCCGCTGGACGAGGTGGCTCAGGCGATCAACGATGCCGAGCAGCGGGTCCGGAACAAGATCCCGCACGCTCGGTTGATCTACCTGGAGCCGGATTTGGACCGGTCCACGGTCGTTCGGTCCTGATCCTTCTGGTTTTAGGCCGCCCTGGGGTTTCCCCGGGGCGGCTTTTGGTTGGTGAGGTCGCCTCCCCTTCGGCGTCGGCGTCACGTTTCAGGACAAAACACCGGACAAGCTCGTGGTCCGGCGCTTGACCCGTCTCACCTGGTGGATACCTCTAGGGTGGGCCGAATCGGTTTCCATCAAGGAGGAATGCACCGTGCCGGGGAACGGATTGTGGCGCACCAAGTCGATCGAGCAGTCCATCGCGGACACGGACGAGCCGGACACCAAGCTCCGCAAGGATCTGACGGCCTGGGACCTCACGGTCTTCGGGGTCGCCGTGGTGATCGGTGCGGGCATCTTCACGCTGACAGCCAGTACCGCCGGCAACATCGCCGGGCCTTCGGTCTCGTTGAGCTTCGTGCTCGCGGCGATCGCCTGTGCGCTGGCGGCGTTGTGTTACGCCGAGTTCGCCTCGACCGTGCCGGTCGCGGGTAGTGCCTACACGTTCTCCTACGCGACGTTCGGCGAGTTCGCCGCGTGGATCATCGGGTGGGACCTCGTGCTGGAGTTCGCCGTCGGGTCCGCCGCGGTGGCGAAGGGGTGGTCGGCCTACCTCCAGACGACGTTGGGGTTGTTCGGGCTCGACGTGAAGACCGAGGTGGGCGACGGGCTCAGGTTCGACTGGGGTGCGGTGCTGCTCGTCGCGGTGATCACCGTGCTGCTGGTGGTGGGCACCAAGCTGAGCTCGCGGGTCAGCGCTGTCATCACGGCCATCAAGGTCGCGGTGGTCTTGCTCGTGATCGTGCTCGGCATCTCCTACATCAAGGCCGAGAACTACAGCCCGTTCATCCCCCCGGCCGCTGAAGGCGGTCCTGCCGCGCACACCGGCATCGAGCAGTCGCTGTTCTCGTTGATCACCGGGTACTCGGGCAGCACGTACGGCGTGCTCGGGATGCTGGCGGCGGCCAGCATCGTGTTCTTCGCGTTCATCGGGTTCGACGTCGTGGCCACCACGGCGGAGGAGACCAAGAACCCGCAGAAGGCCGTGCCGCGGGGCATCCTCGGGTCGCTGGCCATCGTCACGGTGCTGTACGTGGCCGTCACGCTCGTGATCACCGGCATGGTGCCCTACACGAAGCTCGCCACCCAGCCGGACGGGACGCGGGCCACGCTCGCCAGCGCGTTCGCGGACAACGGGGTCGACTGGGCCGCCACGGTGATCTCCGTCGGTGCGCTCGCCGGTCTGACGACCGTCGTCATGGTGCTGATGCTCGGTCAGAGCCGCGTGCTGTTCGCGATGTCGCGGGACGGGTTGCTGCCGCGCGGTCTCGCGAAGACCGGGCGGCACGGCACGCCCACGCGCATCACGATCATCATCGGTGTGCTCGTCGCGGTCGCGGCGGGGTTCTTCCCCGCGGGCAAGCTCGAGGAGATGGTGAACGTCGGCACGTTGTTCGCGTTCATCCTCGTCTCCGGGGGTGTGCTGGTGCTGCGCAGGACGCGGCCCGACCTCTCGCGCGGGTTCCGGGTGCCGCTCGTGCCGCTGGTGCCGATCCTCGCGATCCTCGCGTGCCTGTGGCTGATGCTGAACCTGACCGCGCTCACGTGGGTCCGGTTCCTCGTCTGGATGGCGCTCGGCGTGGTCGTCTACTTCGTCTACAGCCGCAGGAACTCCGTGCTCGCGAAGCGGGGCGACGGCGAGGTCCGGCCGGAACCGGTGGTCGAGCGCGGCGAAGAGCCGGGCGTCTGACTCGTCACCAACTAACCTGCCGACCATGGGAAACGCGCGGTGGCTCTCCGAGGAGGAGGGGAACGCCTGGCACCACTTCGTCCAGGCGTACCACCTCCTCGAGAGACAGATCGAACAGCAGCTGCAACGCGACGCGGGACTCTCGCACGCGCAGTACAACGTGCTCGTCGTGCTGTCCGAACAACCCGGCAACCGCATGCGGATGACCGAGCTCGCACGGCGCGTGGTCGTGTCGAAGAGCTCGTTGACCTACCAGATCGGCAAGCTGGAGAAGGCGGGACTCGTGCGGCGCGAACCGCACGAGTCCGACGAGCGCGGCATCCTCGCCGTGCTCACCGACGTGGGCAAGGTGCTGCTGCGGACCACCGCGCCCGGTCACGTCCTCACCGTCCGCGAGTACCTGATCGACCTCTTCACGCCGGAGCAACTGGGGCAGCTCGGCGAGTTCATGCGGATCGTGCACGAGAAGGCGGACGACTAGAGCGTCAGCAGGCCGCGGTCGTCGAGCCAGCCGGCCACGTCATCGGCGGTGTGGCGGGTGACGTCGAACTCGAACACCGGCAGGATCGACTGCTCCGCCAGCTCCCGGAGCTGGTGCTGCTCCTCGACGAACGGCCGCAGCGAGACGTACTGGGCGGGGTTGGCGCTGATCTTCAGCCGCTCCTCCCGCGCCTGCTCGAACGTGTCCTCCGGCCGGGTGCACAGCACGATCGCGAAGTTGAGCGGCTTGAGCCGTTTCTCCAGCCAGCCGAAGTCGAACTCGCGTCCCTGCCGCGCCTGGTAGGCCTTCGTCGACAGGTGGAAGCGGTCGACGATCCACGAGTAGTAGCGCTGGAGCTCGAACATCCGCACCCACGTCTCGTAGGTCTCGATCGCCTGCGCGGTCTCCTCCGGCGCGAAGTCGATCAGGCCGCGGCCCCACGGCTCGTTGGTGAATCCGCTCCACTCCGCCGAGATCAACGGCGAGTGGTAGCGGTACCTGCGGTGCCCGACGAGCCGCGGGTGCTCGTTCAGCGCGTAGGCCAGGTCCGTCTTGCCGGTCAGGCGCGTGCCTTCGAGGACCACCTTGGGCGTGAGCTTCATGGTGGCAAGCTAGTCCCGTGATCCTGTGCCTCGACGTCGGTTCCACCTGGACCAAGGCCGCTCTCGTCACCGAGGAGGGCGAGCTGGTCCGCACCGGTCAGCACCCCACCACGCCGCCCGAGGTGCTGCACGGCATCGACGCGTTGCGCGCCGAGGTGGGCGACGGCGAGGTCCTGGCGTGCTCGTCGGCAGGCGGCGGGCTGCGGCTCGCGGTCGTCGGGCAGGAACGCGTCGTCAGCGCCGAGGCCGGGTACCGGGTCGCGCTGTCGGCCGGGGCCAAGATCGTCCACGTCAGCGCGGGGCCGGTCGACGTGAAGGCGTTGCGCGCGTCGTCGCCGGACCTCGTGCTGCTGGTCGGCGGCACGGACGGTGGCGACCAGTCCGTTCTCCTGCACAACGCCGCGAAGCTCGCCCGCGTGGCCGTGCCGATCGTGCTGGCGGGCAACGTCGAGGCACAACCGGAAGCGTTGCGGTTGCTGGCGAAGCGGACCGTGGTGGCGTGCCCGAACGTGCTGCCGGACGTCGGTCAGCTCGCCCCCGAACCGGCGCGCAGGGCGATCCGCGCGGCGTTCCTGGACCACGTGATCGGCGGCAAGGGCCTGTCGCGCGGGCCGCGGTTCCGGCAGCTCGTGCGGGCCGTGACGCCGGACGCCGTGCTGGCGGGGGTGTCCCGGCTGGCGGCGCAGGACCGGGAGGGCGCTGTGCTGGTGGTCGACGTCGGCGGCGCGACGACGGACGTCTACTCCGCGGTGTCCACGGTGGACAGTGAAGGTCTGGAGAGGACGGTCGCCCTGCCGCCCGACCGCCGCACGGTGGAGGGCGATCTCGGGATGCGCTGGTCGGCGCCGGGCGTCGTCGCGGAAGCGCTGACCGAGCGCCTGACGACCGAGGACCTCGCGGAGGAGGCCCGGAAACGAGCCGAGAACGTCGGCTGGTTGCCAGAGGATCCGGCGGTCGACGTGAAGCTGGCGTCGTTCGCGGCGATCCTGGCCGTGCGCAGGCACCTGCGGCAGGTCGACGGTCAGCTCGGCCCGCACGGCGCGGGGCTGCTGGTGTTGTCGGGCGGCGTCTTCCGGCACACGCCCGACATCGCGCCGGTCGTCGAGGCGCTGCGGACCGACCCGGTGCTGCGGCCGGTGCTGCGGACCGCGGAGATCACCGTCGACCGCGACTACGTGCTGGCACCGGTGGGCCTGCTCGCCGAGTCGGGGCGGCTGGAGGCCGCCGACCGACTGGCGAAGCGGCTGGGTTAGGCGGATTCCTCGTCGTCCTCGACGAACTCCAGGAGGTCGCCGGGCTGGCACTCCAGCACCCGGCACATCGCCTCCAGGGTGCTGAACCGCACCGCCTTCGCGCGGCCGTTCTTCAGCACCGCCACGTTGGCCGGCGTCAGCCCGACCTTCTCCGCGAACTCGCCGACGCTCATCTTGCGCTTGGCCAGCTCGACGTCGATGCGCACGACGATGGCCATCAGATCACCGCTTCCATGTCGGAGCGAAGCGTAGTGGCGCGTTGCAGCAGGGCCCGCATCACGACGAGCACGAGCCCGATCACGCTGACGGCCGACGTGAACAGGAAGAACAACACGATCACGCCGGGGTCGTCCGCGTGGACGCCGACCCAGACGAACACCCCGACCAGCACGACCCACGCGGCCGCGATGGCCCACACCATCACGTTCACCCACTTGATCGCGCCCTCGGTGAAGATCAGGTCCTTGCGCACCAGCGTGAGGAGCTTCCAGGTGGCGACGATCACCACCTGCACGCACACCACCCAGAAGATCGACACGATCGTCGACGGCCACCTCAGGTGCGCCTCCGCCGGGTTCTGCTCCGCCATGTACGCGTAGGAGCCGGGGATCGACAACGTCTCCAGCACGACGAGGATCCCGAACAGCGCCACCAGGAAGACCCGGAGCGCCGTCACCGCCCAACGTTCAGAAATCATGCATCGAGTATCGGTAGGCATCTATCGAAAGTCAATCGGTAGTGATCGTGTCGCAACAGGTCTCTACAGTGGGCGCGTGGGACTGCGCGAACGCAAGAAGACCGAGACGCGGGCGGCACTGGCGGCCGCCGCGCTGCGCCTCGCCCTGGAGAAGGGCGTCGACGACGTGCGGGTCGACGAGATCGCCGAGGCGGCCAACGTCTCGCCGCGCACCTACAACAACTACTTCCCCAGCCGCGAACACGCGGTCGTCGCCGGCATCACGGCCGAGCGCGCCCTCAAGGTCGTCGAGGAGCTGCGGTCCCGCCCGGCCGACGAGCCGCTGGTCGAGTCGATCGTCGCCGCGTTCGCCGAGCAGTACCGCGAACCGCCGTCGGAGGCGCAGGCGCTGATCACCTCGACGCCGTCGTTGCGCGAGGCCTACCTCGACTCGGTGACGTCGATGGAACCGCCGATCGCGGAGGTGATCGCCGAGCGGCTGGGCGTGTCCGAGCTGGGCGCGACCGTGCTGGCCGCAGCGGTGTCCGCCGCCGCACGGATCGCCGTGCGGAGGTGGGTGGACGTCCGGCCGTCCGGACTGGTGGTGGTGCCGGCGCAGTCCGTGGAGGACCTGCTGCGTGAGGCGATCGGCCACCTCGCGCCAGCCCTCAGGTGAGCTCGTCCTTCAGCACGCACATCAGCAGCGAGTCGTGCCACTCGCCGTCGCGGAAGAACGACTGCCGGAACCGTCCGTCGACCTGGAAGCCGACCTTCTCGTAGGACCGGATGGCGCGGGTGTTGGCCTCGACGACGCCGAGCTCGATCGAGTGCAGCCGCATCGTGTCGAACCCGTACCGGCAGACCGTGCGCAGCGCGTCCGTGCCGTAGCCGCCGCCCCAGAAGTCCTTCTCGCCGAGGTAGATGTCGACCTCGGCGCGCGCGTTGACCGGATCGGCGTCCCGCAGCGCGACGACGCCGATGGCCTTGCGCTCCTGCAGCGTCTCGATGCAGAACGTGATCTTGTCGTGCGCGTTCTCCCGCCGGTCGGAGAGCCGTTTGCGCAGCGACGCCAGCGACTCGTGGAAGTAGGCCTGCAACCAGCGCATGACCTCCTCGTCGTTGTGCCAGCGGTAGAACGCCTCGGCGTCCTCCGGTTCGACGGGCCGCAGTCGGACGAGATCCCCGGTCAGCATGGCTCGCACCCTACTCAGGGAGAACGACGAGCCCGTCTGCTTTTCCGGCTGACGGGCTCGCCGTGGCCACCTGGATTTCAGAGGGTGAGCGGCGGGAAGCCGTCGACCGCGTCGGACACGGTCTGAGCCAACCGGCGTTCGAACTCCGTGTTTTGGGTTCCCCTTTCGGCGTCCCAGAGGCTCGCCTGCACCTTGTTGGGCGCTGCCGGATCACGCACCGCCGCATCGAAGTCGATGAAGTTGTCCGCGCCCAGGTTGGCGTAGTTGGTCCGGATCTCGTTGTTGAGCTGCTTGCGCAGTAGTTCTCTGGGGTCGTCGGCGTCCAGGCCGCGCGGGGAGATCGTGCACAGCACGACCGAGATCGGCGTCCCGTCCGGTCTGAGGTATTTCTTCACCCCCCGCGTGCTGGTGGGCGACAGGAGCTTGACCAGATCGGCGCGGTACGACTCCAGCGTTTCCCCCTCGTCCGGGGAGTTCGTGTCGAGGATGAGAGTCCGCAGGTTCGGCTGGCCGAGCATGTACTGCTCGCGGTGGTCGAGCGCGTCCTGCACGTCCGAGTAGTACCCGGTGTTCGCGATGCTCCCCTTGAGCTTGGGACCTAGTGCCTCTGCCAGGAAGTCGGTCCACGTCGGCCACCACGTCACCTCGTCGGCCGCGTAGGCGTCGGAGTACCAGGTGTTGCTCAGCACCGCCACGGTGCCCTCGGACGGGTCGTTCGTCGAGATCTCGATACCGGCGAGGTACAGGGTGTGCGCGTAGTACCACGTTCCGTCCGGACCGGAGTACACATCGGCACCACTGGTCACCGCGTCGCCAGGAGCGCGGAACGTCGCGGTGTTGTGCGCGGTGTTCTGCGGGACCTCTGGTGCTGACGCGGGTAGCGCCACGCTGACGACCAGGTTGCCACTGCTGCCGGTCATGTTCGGGAACGGGACCGGGTCGCTGTAGACCTCACCGCCCGCCGGCAGCGTGATGCTCTGGTTGCCGCCGAACGTCAGCAGCACCGGGGTGCCGGTGGTGCCGGCTCCCGTGCCGGACTGCGCCGCCAGGCTGGTGCGCAGGATGGTGTTCGGCACGTTCGCCGTGGCGTTGGACAGCTTGACCCGCATGGTCTGGCTGGTCTCCGAAGGGTGGACGATCATCCGGTAGGTGGAGCCGCCGGGATAGGACCTGTCCTCCGTGCCCCACATCGCTGTGGAGAAGGCGCCCAGCCACCCCGTGGCGACGGGAGCAGGGGCGATGGAGAACACGTGGAGCGAGCTCTGCCCGCAAGCGTTCGGGAGCACGTTCGCGCCCGTGCTCGGCAACGTCACCGAGGCGATCGTCTTCCGTGGGTCGGCTGGCGCGAACACGGCGTACAGGTTCGGTTTGTCGCTTTCCTGTTCGGTTCCCTGCAACCGGTGCGGAAGCGTCACCACGGCGTTGTCGTCGAAGAAGTCGTCGTCGGTCCAGTTGGGTGAGCCGGGCACTGCCGGGTTGGAAGTCGTGCCGTCGGTGTAGGTGATCGTCATCGTCGACGGCTTCGTCTCGCCGCACGTGCTTGCGACGAGCATGCCGACCGACGACGCCTTCACCTGCTGGCCAGCCGGTAGCGGGATGGTCTGGCCCATCGCCACCACGTTGTCGTTGCCCGTGGCGGGGTTCGCGGTGGGGATGCTGAAGGTCGCGCGGTTGACGGCGACCTTCGATCCCGGTGCCAGTCCGGCGGCCGCGAGCGTTGCGGTGGAGATCGAGAAGCCGTTGTGGTCGAGGTTCGCGGGGGTGGTCTCCGAGCCGATGCCCTTGTTGTTCATGGCGTCGGTAAAGCTCGCCGCGGTGAGGTTGTTGATCGCGACGGCGGTGAGGTAGTCGACACCCGCGGTGTGGCCGGAGGACGCGTCGTTCTTGCCCACCACGGTGATCGTGAGCTTATGCTGGCCGGCCTTGAGATGGGCGCCACCCAGCATGAGCGGCGTGGTGCGACCGCCGGATGCCTGGTAGCCGTCCCACGGTTCGCTGTCGGTGCGCATCAACGCGATGCCGTCGACCGCGATGCGGACCTTGCCGCGGTTCTCCTTCTTGCTCATCGCGACGCTGAGCGCGTAGTCGGCCTCGGCGGGGACGCTGAAGGTGAGGTCGAACGACTTGTTCTTGTCCGGGGCGGCGAACAGCAGTTGTGCGCCCTGCGACCAGGGCCCGCCGTTGGTGGCGGTCTGCTGCTCGACGCTCAGCGGCACGTTCTGGCCGGTGGGCTGCGAGGTGGTGACCTGAGCCGGCAACTCGGCCTCGTAGCGGGTCGTTTTGGTGAGCGTGATGTGGTCCAGGCCGACGCGGTACCTGTCGCCGGCGCTGTTCGGGTTGGTGCCGGTGATGGTCGCTGTCAGAGTGTGCGATCCCGTGGTGAGGCGCCGGATGCCCAGCTGGGTCAAGGCGTTGATCACCTTGGGGTTGTAGGCATCGAACGATCCGACCGGCTTGTCGACATCTGGTTGCCCGATCGCCTGGCCGTCTAGCGTGAACGCCACCTGGGCGTAGTCGGTGGCCTTGGTCAGGCCGACGGCCAGCTGGTAGTCGGCCTCGCCGGCGACGGTGAAGTAGAGCGAGAACGACTGCCCGACGGCACTGCCCTGGAACAGCAGCTGCTGGCCCCCTGACCAGCTGGCGTTGCAGCAGTTGCTCTGGGAGCTGAGCGACCTGCTTTGCCCAGGGGGTTGCGTGGCGGACACCGTCTCGGCTTCGAACCGCGTCACCGACTGACCCGTGTTCGGGGCCACGTAGACCACCTGAGAGGTTTCCGGCGAGGCGTTGTGCGCGTCGTCGAAGCTGCGCACGTGCAGCGTGTGGAATCCGGCCGTGAGACCGGCGGGGATGGGCAGCCAGGTCGGGCCCACCGCGCTCGCCGGAGCCCACGTGCCGGTGTTCGAGCTCGTGGGGGTGTAGTCACAGGACTGGGTGTTCGGCACCGGTGCGGTGCCGGAACCGACGAAAGAGTAGGCATAGCCGGAGATGTTGGCCGCACCGTTGGCGTTCACCGCGATGGCGCCGGCGGCCCCCTGCGGCGCGCCCCAATAGCCGTCCGGGTAGTCCACCGACGAGACGATCGCGGGTGCGGCGGTGATCGGCGCCGACTGGATGCGGAACCAGTACCAGGGCGACCAGGTGCCGTTCCACAGGTTCCGGCCGGCATCACCGGGGTACTCGTTGTACACCGCGATCCGGTAGGCGTAGTCGCCGTCGCCCAGTGCCGTGGGTATCTGCCATCCCGCCTGCGTGCCGGACGCGACGACCTCGCTGCCGGAAGCCTTCAGCTCGCTGCCGACGCTGTTCCAGACCTCGTAGTGCAGGCCGACCCGCAAGGGCGGGTTGTTGTTGTCCGTCGCGGTGCCGTACAGCCTCGGCCGTGCGTCCGGCGTGATGGCCACCCCCGTGCAGGTGACGCCGTTCGAGACACCTTGAACGGCGGCGGGGCCGGGCGGGAAGCTGTAGGAGATGTCGAAGTGCGGCGCCGTCCCACCGGAGGTGCCGAACTTCTTCCACTGCACGTCGTTGCCCTCGTTCGGGGCCTTCAGCGCCATGTGGACGTTGGACCAGCTGTTGTTCGCGCTCTCCTGGGCGTAGTCCTTGACCGCCTGGTTGTCGAACTTCACCCCGGCCGCGCCGTTGCACTGGACACCCGCACCTGAGCTGCGGGAGTCCAGGTCGGCGCCCAACGGCTGGTTGTTCCACCGCAGGCCCGCGTCGAAGTACCCGGCCTTGGTCAGCGTCACCGGCTGGGCGGTGCACCTGGTAGCACCCCACACCTGCGTGAACCACATCTCCGCCGACCACACCACGGCCGTGTAGCCGTTGCGCTTCTGCAGTGGGCTGGTGTCGATGCGGAAGTACGAGCGCGCGACGGTGAGGTCACCGCACTCGCCCTCGCCGTTCCAGCACCGGCCGACCTGGGCGTTCATGTTGGCGTTGAAGTAGAAATACCCGTTCTGGGTCACCTCGCCCCACGCCTGCTGTCCGCCGTTCATCCCGGGGTCGATGTACACCGGGTACTTGACGTCCTTGCCCGCCAGAGCTTCCAGGTTCGGCCTGATGCTCAGATCGGTCTTCCGGTCCGCCACCTGGCTGGTGGTGACGTCGAGCTTGGTGAGCTTGGCACCGCCGGGATCGATCACGGTGGGCGCCGGTCCGCTCTGCTCGCGGTGGTCGCTGTCCCACATGACAGGCGTCGAACCGCTGAACACCACATCACCTTTGGCGTCACGAGCGGACAGCACACCGTCCTTGGCGGCGAGGGCGAGGCCTTCGGTCGTGGCGGTCAGCTTGATTTCCCGCAGCGCTTGGTTCTCGGCCGCCTTCTTGTCGTGCACCACGAGAACGTGCGTGTAGCCGACGGCGCCGGCGGACACCACCAGGTCCACGCCGGGGTAGACGTCCTTGTACGTGGCGGTGTTCTCCTTCAACGACGGCTTGGGCAACTCCGCCGGCCAGCTCCACGCGATCTTGCCGCGGGAACCGGCCAGCGTGATCGCCGGCCCGGTGCCGCCACCGGAGAACTTCAGCCCCTCGATCGTGGCGACCGTCGACACCGACCCGTCCGCGTTGGCGCGCAGCGTGGTGTCGATCGGCACCCACCTGCCGTCCCGCTTGACCCGTTGCGGGGAGGCGTAGCTGCGCAAGGTGAAGGTGCCGTCCGGGTTTGCCAGCACTTCACGCGTTTCGGTGGTCGCCTCGGGAACGGCCACCGGCTTTCCGGTTTCCCGGGCGATGTCGAGAGCGGTCTTCTCGGGTTGTGTCGTCGGCGCGGATCTCGCGACGGGCGGTGGAACGGCCAAGGCCGGGGCCACGCCCGTGGCGGCGAGTCCCGCCGCCATGAGCGCAGCCGTGAAAACGATGCGACGCATTACAAAATCCCCCCAGGGCGTCTGGTTCTTCAGTCCTGCACGAGCGTGTAGTCCGGGACGTCGTCCTCCTCGCCGGGCTCGATCCGGATTCCACCCGGTGGTACGACGACGGTGTTGGGCATGAGTCCGTTCAGGCAGCTGTCGCACCAGAACATGAACATGGCTTTGTGAGGTTCCTGGACGTGGACCACGTAGACCAGCCGGAGGGCGTGTTCCCCGCACGACGGGCACGCGAGCGTGCCGACGACGGCTGGATCTGAGTGGGCCGTGTTGAAGACGTCCAGCCAGCGGTCTTCCAGAGATGGATCCGACATGGGCTCATCCTCCATCGTGGATGGCCTTGCCGTGCGTGGCCCACCACCAGTACTCGTACGAGTAGGCGTCCTGCTCGAACGGTGTCGCCTCTTCCTTCGTGCGCGGGTACTTCCAGCCTTCCCTGAGCTGCGTCACGTGGTGTCGCTCGTGAGCCAGCGTCCTGGCCAGCGTCTCTTCGTTGTAGAAGGCGTCGCGGCGGAGCGTGACCACCTGGTTGGCCCTGGTCGAGCCTTCGGGGTTGGCCTGTTTGAGGTTGATCCTGACCTCCACGCCGTCGAGGTCGATGCCGTACTTGCACGCGATCTGGCAGACGGTTTCCTGCGTTCTCGGCAGCACCCTGCCGATGCCGTACACGCGGTTGGTGTTCAGTGCGACCTCGGCACCCGCCCCGACGATCTTCGACCCGATCGCCACCGCGCCCTTCGCGAGTGGTCCCGCCACCAGCGGGCCGAAGCCCAGCACGCAGTCGCCGACCGAGCCCTTCAGCACGCAGTCGGTCATCTTGTCGACACCCGTCAGCCCGACGATCAGATCCCGGATCTGTTCTTTCACCGCCTTGGGCGTGTGCGTGACGATCGGTGGGTGCGACTTGTTGAACGCCGCTCGTTCGGCGCGCGTCAACGGGTCTGGGCCGACCCGTGGCTGGTTGCTCTGCGGTTGCGGGGTCGGGCAGTTCGGCATCGTGGTGAACCAGATGGTGATCAGCACGGCCGGCAGGTAGATCGGGATCTGCGGCCCGATGAAGTTCTGCCGCCACACCTCGATGTAGCCCCACTGCAGTGAGATGTGGGCGACCAGGTAACTGCGCCCGGCCATGATCCTGATGTCGTTGGCCATGCCGAGCGCTTCCCGGATGCCGGCATCGCCGACCCCCAGGATGGTCAGCTCGCCGGAAGGGTCGCTCCGGGTGACCGGGTTGTTCTCCGCGTAGGTGTAGCCGCAGAGCTGGTCGGGGTCGGCCAGGTTGAGCACGGGGTCGACCGAGATGAACCGGCCGGTAGCGCTGTCATACTTGCGCGCCCCGATGTCGGTCAGGCCGGTGTCCGCGCTGGTCGGTTTACCGAGGAAACCCCTTGCGTCCGGCCAGGTTCCGCCCTCGACGGCGCCGATCGCGTTGCCGTACGGGTCCATCGTGCGGCGGGTGACGGCGAACGTGACGGCGTCGACCGCGACCGACGCGGTGTTGTGCTGGTCGGTCACCAGGTACCTCGGGTTGGTGTTGCCGACGCGCACCGCGATGGTGACGCCGTTGTGCGTGTAGTACCGGGTGCCGGTCACCACTCCGGTCGACGTGTCCCGCGTCCACTCCTGGCCCGGCAGGTAGAGCGTGGCCTTGCCGGGTTCGCGCTTGAGCAGCTGCCCGCCGTCGCCGTCGTAGAGATAGCTCGTCACGCCCTTCGTGGTCGTGACCGTCGCGAGCCTGTTCTCCCTGTCCCAGGTGAGGGACTGACCCGGCCGGACCGTCGTGTTGCCGGACGCGTCGTAGTCGTACGTGACGGTGTTGCTGCTGCCGCCGGGGCCGGTCGTCGTCGTGCTGGACAACGCGTGCGGCTTCGAGCTGCCGGGGCCGGGGTCCGGGTAGGTGTACGACGTGGTCGTGTCGCCGGCGGTGGCGTGCTGCGTCTGCGACTCTCGCAGGCCGCCGGGCTTGAACGTCCACGAGGTCCAGTACGGCGCGACGTTGCCGAGCTTGCTCGTGGACGGCGTCCCGGCGCAGTTGTCGGTCGTCGTCCACGCACTGCTGAGCCTGCTCAACGGGTCGTAGCTGAAGCATTGCGTGCGCACGGGTGCGGTGTCGCCGTGTCCCTGCGTGTTGACCGATCTGGTGATGTTGCCGACGGCGTCGTAGCTGTACCGGGTGTGGTCGATCTGCGGAAGTGCCTGCTGCGCAGATAGGTTCACGTCGGTCAGCCGGCGGGTCTGGGCGTCGTAGTCGTACGTCAGCCACGCCTGGTTGGTGTTCGGACCGAGGGCGAACTGCGAGTTCTCACCGAACGGCGTGTACTGCGACTTGTCGACGTAGACGTTGTAGCCCGTCGTCTTGTCCGGCCGGCCGAACCTGTCGTAGGTGATCGAGATGGCCTCACCGGGAAGGCCGCCCGCGGTCGGGGGCTGGAAGATCGTCAGCTGGCCGGTGCTGGTGTAGCCGAGCAACGTCTCGTGGTAGCCCGAGAGACCGGTCTCGGTGGACGGCACCTGCGTGAACTGCTTGGCAGGTTCGCCGCGGCCGTTGTACGAGGCGACACCGGTGAGCCAGTTGCCGGTCGGCGTGAACCGCGTGGTGTAGAAGAGCTTGCCCACGCCGTTTTGCGCACCGTCCCAGGTCCACGACGTGCGTTTGAGCCCGGAGGTGGAGTCGTCGAACGCGGCGGTTTTTCGGCCGAGCTCGTCGTGCGTGTAGGCGGTCACCTGGCCGCGGGCGTTCTTCGTGGACGTGACGAGGCCGGCGAGGTCGTACTCGGTGAACGACGTGCCCTTGTCCGGGTCGACCTGTTCGTGCAGACGGCCCAGGAAGTCGAACTTGTAGGTCCAGACGTTGCCCGCCGAGTCGGTCACCTGGTCCTGCTGGCCGATCGCGTTGAAGCGGTACTGCGCGGCCTCGTACGTACCGCCGGTGACGACGTCGCTGTTGACAGCGGGCGGGGTCTTGTAGCGGCGCAGCTCCACCATGCGGCCGCGGGAGTCGGTGACCGACGTGGTCGCGACACCGCCCTTCGGGGGCAGTTCGGTCAACCGGTCGCCGCCGTAGATCGTGCGCGTCTGCCAGGTCTGCGTCAGGCCCTTGTACGCCGCCGACACCGTCGGCCTTCCGGAACCGTCGTAGGTGTAGACCGTGCGGTCATCCACCGCGCTCGCCGCCACCGATACCATCGACGTAGCCGGGGCACCGGACGTCAGATAGCGGTTGTTGGTGACCTTCTTCCAACCGTGCGAGTCGTAGAAGGCGTCGCTGACGACCCTGCCACCGCCGACGGCGTCCGTCTGCGTCTGGCGTACGTTGCCGAACGAGTCGCGCAGCTCGACGCTGGTGATGTAGCTGGTGCCCTCGCCGTAGTCGACCAGCGCCCTGCTGGTGATCGCCAGCGGCCCGTCGGTGCGCAGCACGTAGTCGAAAGTGGACGAGGCCGGTGTGCTCCCCTTGACCTGGCCGGGTTTCCACGCCGCCTTGAGCCTGCCGAGCGCGTCGTACTCGGTGTCGGTGCGTCGCCCGCCGATGTCCACCGTGCCGGTGGTCAGCCCGCGCGCGGGGTCGGCCTCGACGCTTTCGATGTGGCCCTTGGGGTTGGTGATGACGGTCTTGCTCAGCACACCGCCGTCGGACGGCGTGAACGCGTAGGTCGTCGTGTAGTTGCGGGCATCGGTGTTGGAGGCGGTCCGGCCGGCCGCGTCGTACCCGGTCTTGCCGGTCGTCGCGTACGTCAGCGTGCCGTTGTCGTTGCCCGTGGCGGTGTCGGCACGGGTCGCGTTGCCGGGGCCGGGCACGTCACCTAGCTCGGTCTTGTTGTCGTAGTAGGTCCGCACCGACGCCGTGACCTTCATAGCGGTCGGGCCTCCGGTCGCCGGGCAGGCTTCCGAGGACGTGGTGACCTGCTTGACCTTCGTGCGGATCCACAGGGTGGTGTTGTCGGCGTACTCCGTGCTGACGCACTGGTCGCCGACACCGTCCGCGGAGTCGGTCTTGGCGACCAGCCTGCCGATCTCGTCGTAGCGGTTGGTGCTCGTCGTGGTCCTGGTGCCGCCGGCGGCGATGTCGGTGATCGTCCGCACCCTGCCGGCCTGCACGATGTTCGCGGTGAGAGCCGGCAGCCCGTCGCGGTTGCGCGTCGCGGTGGTGGCGACCTTCACCGGGTCGTTGATCGCGCTGGTGAGCCGGGACCCGTTCTCCCCGTTGAACGACTGGGTCTCACGCGGCGAACCGGCGAACACGTCCTCGTCGGTGATCGAGTCGCCCAGCGAGCTGCTGACCGAGGCCGTCCGCTTGCCGCCGCCGGGAAGCTGGTCACCGTCCATGCCACGGAAATACCTGGTGCGCAACAACGTCCTGGTGTCGGGGACGTCATCGAACGCGGTCGCGGGGTTGCCGGTGCGCGTCTCGACCTCGCTGTAGCCCCGGAACTGGCCGTAGGTGCGGTACTTCGGCTTGACGACCTCGTTGTCGTCGTAGTGCCACGCGGGCGCACCGACGTAGGTGTACTCGGTGACCTGGGTCGGCGAGAGCGCGTTGGCGTCCTGCTGCTCGACCTTCGTCGCGACGTACTTGTGGAAGTAGTCGAGGATCGGGTTCTCGTTGAGCGGTGGGGCCCAGTACACCGGGAAACAGCGCTTGTCGTTGTGCGCCGCGTCCGTCGGCATCGACCCGAGCGTGCAGTCCGGGGTGCTGTAGGTGACGGTGATGACCGCGCCGGTGTCCGTGGTGATGTTGCCGAGGCGCCAGTGCTCCATCTTCGGCTGGTTGTTGAAGCCGCTCACCCGGTTCGCGTAGACCTGACCGCTGAACCTGATCGGCGGGACGGTGATCGCCGGACTGGCCGAGTGACCGGTCCTGGTGATCGAGTCCAGCCACAGCTCCTTGTCGACCGCGCCGGGAAACTGCTGGGCCAGTTCGTAGGTGTCGACCTTCACCGGCGTGGAGCCGAGGTTGTACTGGGTGGTGATGCTGGTCAGCCGTTTGGTGGACCAGAACGTCGGGGCGTGGTTGTCGCACGCCTTGCCCGCGACGCACTGCTGGTCCTGTGGCGTGTCCGGCCAGTGCTTCGCGTTGGCCGCGGTGAACTTGGTCGGGTCGCAGTCGAACCCGTCCGCGGGGATACAGCGCTCAGAGGTGTTGAACAGGACCTGGTCGGGTGCGACCGAGGCGTAGACGCTGTTGCTGACCTTGCGCAGGCCGTAGTCGATGCGCTTGAGCGTGCCGCCGCGGGTGTAGTTGACGCCCGTCGTGCCGTTGTTCTGACCGTACTGGTTCGTCTCCGGCGAGTAGTAGTAGGCGACGGCGTTGCCGTGCGGGTCTTCGACGTAGTCGAGGTTGAACCGCCAGCCCATGTCGCACTTGGACTGCGCGAAGCCCGAGGTGCTGTGGCAGGGGCCGTCCGAACGAGGGCTGTAGACCGGCACGGTCCACGCGGAGTTCGTCGCGTTCTCGGCGGAGGAGCCAGGCAGGCGGTTGAGGCCGAAGAAGTACTGCAGGCCGTCGGTCGTCGTGACCTTCCAGTGCTCACCGTTGTGGGCGCCGTTGCTGGCGCCCGTCGCCAGCTCTACTTTGGCGCCGTTGTCGTCCGTGGAGCGCCAGATGTTCTTGTTCTCGTCCCACACCAGCGCGGCGGTCTGGCCGTTGAGGCTCATCGTGACGACCGGTCCGGCCCAGCACAGGTCACCTGTCCGGTTCGCCTCCGGCAGCTTGTCGTCGTCGGCGCACGGCCGGTAGGTGCGTTCCACGAAACCTGGCTCGTAGTTCCAGCCCTGCCCGATCCACCCCGGCTGATTGTTCGTCGCAGCCGTGCGACCGTCCACAGTGGCCGAGTTGTACGACAGCGCGACCTTGGGCTCGATCGCTTTCCCGGTACCCGCCGGCGGCAGGGCGATGGGATAAGACCAGGTGAACGCACCGGTGTTGCCGGTGACGCCCCAACTCCCCGACGGCGACAGCGAGCTCGCGGTGAACGAGCCCGACGCGCCGGAGCTGTCGGCGAGCGCGGCGAGGACCTGCTCGGTCCGCGCGGTGTCGACGTCCGCGGTCACCGTCTGGCTCGCCGCGTCGTTGCGCGACGCCAGCGGGGTCCTGGTACGGCACTCCGCCTTGTCCGGTGTGGTCAGGACGCAGGCGGGCAACGCGACGAGCCGCAACCGGGACGCGTAGGAAGCACCCGCGGCGTTGAGGAAGCTCGAGTAGTCGACGGCGACCTCGACCTTGCCCGACGTGCTCGGCGCGACCGACAGAACGACGCCGGTGATCCCGGCCCTGCGTGCGACCTCCTGGTCGGCGACGCGCACCCTGACCTTGGCGTCCCCGCCGCGCGACCGGTCCGGCACGGCGACCAGGACCGGAAGTGAGCCGACGCGGTGAGCAGTGGTGACGGCGGGTTCGCCGAGGTCCGCCCTGCGCGGCACGGCCGTCGTCTTCGGCAGGACGACCTCGCCCTCGCCGGCGGCGGGCCAAGCCGCGTCCTTCAGCTGTTCAGGCGCCGGCATCGCCGGTGCTGTGGTGCGCCTCAACGGCTGGTTGGTGGTCGAGACGGACCTGGTCTGGGCAACCTGAGGTGCCTTGACAGGTGCGGCGACCGCCGTGCCGGTGACGGTGGAAATGATCAGTGCGATGACCAAGCCGATGCGTGCGGCGCGCGTGAATCCGGTTTTCGGCGCACGCGAACAAGACCCCGAACGTGCCACAGTCGTTCCCCCCAGAATCGACGCCGCTGCAAGCAGGCGACGCGAACTGTAGCCAGGCTGAAGACGATCTCGATATCCACCAACCGGTGGAACAGCAGGTCAGGCGAGTTCTGGCCGCGTTTCCGGCTTGCGCGCGAACGGCAGCGGTGCCGCCTCCGGCGCGTCCACCTGCGTCAGCCCCGCCGCGATCGCCACCGCGCGGTCCCACTCCGGGTCCGACGTGTAGTCCGAGTGCGCCGACACCCCGGACTTCCAGCGCCGGCCGGGGAACGGACCGCGCTGCGGATCCGGCAGCCAGTGGTCGCCGCCCAGCACGAGCGCTCCGGTGGGCCCGCGCAACGCCGGCGCCAGCGCGCCCTCGGTTCCGTCGGCCCGGTAGCCGACGCCGAGCAGCATCCCGTCGAACACCTGCCGCCGCCACGTCGTCACCGCGCCGCCCAACGGGTCCGTGCCCCGGCACAGCGCCCGCCAGCGCCCGTCCAAGCCGCCGGCCAGCTTGGCCAGCGACGCGTGCGGCACCACCGCGGGGAACGCCCGCGGGTACGCCCACTGCAGCTGCGACCCGGCCGTGACCAGCCCGATCCGCTCGCGGTCGTACGGCGACAGCTCCTCCAGCAGCCGCGCCGCCGCGACGGCGACGAGCAGCGAGCCCTGCGAATGTCCGCAGAGGACCACGCGGGTGCCGGGGTCGCGCAGGTGGTCGCGCACGCGCTCGACCAGTTCCGGCACGACCTTCAACGCGTAGCAGGGCGGCACGATCGGGTGCGCCTCGCGCGGCCAGAACTGCGCGATGTCCGCGATGATCCCGAGCCGCCTGCCCGACTCCGGCTGCCGCGCCGCCAGGTACACGGCCCGCAGCAACGACACCGCGAGCAGACCCAGCACGCCGACGCCGAACGCCGAGAACGGCGAGACCCAGGTGGCCGGCGAGATGTTGCGCACCCGCAGGACCGTCGCCACCACGGCGCCGACCACCAGCACGGACGCGATGATCAGGATCAGGTGGTGGCCGTGGTTGCGTTCCCAGCGCGCCCACCACCACGCGCGCGTCGCCGCGCGGAGGTCGCGCATGCGTCCGGAGTGCAGCAACGACGCCTCACGCGCCCACACCTTGCCCTTGCGGAACGCCCGCCACCGCACCGCTCCGGTGAACGACGCCACCGCGAACGTGCTCAGCAGCCCCAGCGCTCCCGCCACACCCCACAGCAGCGTGATGTAGTCGTACCCGACGGGCAGGTGCAGCTCGGAGCCCAGCGCCTTGCGGATCGGCAGGGCGACGCCCGCGCCGAAACCGCCGCCGAGCAGCCCGGCGACCGCCAGCACCGGCGCGGAGAACCAGCCTCCCGCCCACGGCCGCAGCTCGCGCGGCAACGCCTTCCAGGAGCCGCGGGCGAGCAGTGCGGCGGGCACCAGCAGGACTCCGAAGATCACCAGCACGAACGCCATCAGCAACGCCACGACCTGCATCGTCACGTCGGCGCCCGGCACCCTCAGCGGCAGCTGCTCCTGCAACGCCAGCGTGGCGACCACGAGCAGGACGGACAGCACCAGCAGCACGCGGCGGGGCTTCTTGCCCAGCGCGGCCCGCAGCCACCGGCCGCCCCGGTGCGGCGCGCCGCCCGTCGGGTCGTCGAGCAGCAACACGCCGAGCACCGACACGCCCAGGAACACCAGCGAGGCCGTCCACGCCACCGCGACCGCCACGCCCATGCCGCCGGAGGCCGTGAGCTGCCGCAGCGGACCGCCGAGCGCGATCAGCGACGCCACCGCCAGTGCCGCGACGACGTGCAACGACCGCAGCGCCGGCGTGTCCGGGTCGGTCGCGACGTGCGCGCCGGGCAGTCCGGACGCGGGCTGCTGCTCCTTCTCCTCGGCGTCGGCGATCTCCCGGCGCTCGATCCGCCAGTCGACGTGCGACACCCGCCGCATCACCGCGATCACCAGGACGATCGGGAGCAGCCCGAGGAACGTCCGCAGGTAGGGCAGCGACCGGACGTCGTCGGAGACGCTGCCCAGGCACGGGGTGCCGGGGCGGAGGCACTGCGCGGCGACGAGGTCCAGGCTGACCACCGAGATCTGCGCGACCAGCAGCGTCGTCAGCAGGAGCGCGAACACCCTCAGCAACGACCGCAGGCCGATGCCGAGCAGGTGGGCGGGCAGGTTGCGCTCCGGAACCGGCGGCAGCATCCAGTGCGCGACGTTCGCGATGCTGAACGGGAAGAGCAGCGCCCAGGTGGCCTTGGCCACACCTCCGGACGTCATGCCGCCCCAGAGGTAGCCCTCGACGACGCGCGGGATGGGCCGGCCGTCGGTCTGCAGCACGGGTCCGGGCGCCGGCCTGCGGAGTCTGTCGGCGGGACGCACGATGCGTCCCAGCCCGTCTCCTGCCACGTCCACGGCCGCGACGGCGTCGACCAGCGTCTGCGGCGTCGTTCCTTGGACGCCGTGCACCCGCAGTTCGACGACACGTGTGTCCGGGCCGGCAATCAACACCGGAGACCTCCCTCACCCAGAGTAGGGGTCATAGTGGTGCATGAATGGGCGGTATGGTCGGACGACACCCTCTCTGAAGTGCCTTGGAGGACTTCGCAATGACCGCGGACCGGTTGCAGACCCGCAACGGCATCGACTTCGCAGTGGCCGACCTGTCGCTCCACGAGTTCGGTCGCAAGGAGATCCGTCTGGCCGAGCACGAGATGCCCGGCCTGATGGCGTTCCGCCGCGAGTACTCCGGGGTGTACCCGCTCAAGGGCGCCCGCATCTCCGGATCGCTGCACATGACGATCCAGACGGCTGTGCTCATCGAGACCCTGGTTGACCTGGGCGCCGAGGTCCGCTGGGCCTCGTGCAACATCTTCTCGACGCAGGACCACGCGGCCGCGGCCGTCGTCGTCGGTCGTCCAGAAACCGGCGGCACGGTGGACGCGCCGCGCGGGATTCCGGTGTACGCCTGGAAAGGTGAAACGCTTGAAGAGTACTGGTGGTGCACGACCGAAGCGCTGCTCTGGCCGGACGGCTCCGGTCCGACGCTGATCGTGGACGATGGCGGCGACGCGACGCTGTTTGTGCACAAGGCGTATGAATTCGAGAAGGCCGGCAAGGTGCCGGCGTTCGACGAGGCGAACGACCCGGAAGAATGGGGCGTGATTCTCGACACGATCAAGCGCGAGCTCAAGGCGC
>NZ_DASVFL010000259.1:0-31200 GCF_036380075.1 Lentzea sp.
GGGAGGTGCCCAGCCGGCGCAGCGCGGCGTTGCTGACGGCGCTGGGACATCTGCTGCCGGGGCTGTCCGGGCAGTGGGCTCGGGAGGGGGCCCTCGAACAGCCGAGACCGCGGTGGGACCTCGGGACGCTGGCGTTCGGGGAGTGCTGGATCGGGGACCGGTCGATCGACGCGGGCTACCTGGCGCTGCTGTGCGGCTACGCCTACGGCGGTGAGCGGCACGCCATGGTGTTCATGGTCGACGAGATCAGCGGCAGCCTCACGCGGCACGCGTTCCTCACGCGGCGGGTCGACGAGGCGCTGGAGCGGCTCGGGCAGCAGGTGCGGCTGGCCCCGATCACGCCGGAGGCCGCGCACTGGCTGCTCAGCCGCAGCTACGACCGGTTCGAGCGGCGGCCGGGGCTCGGGGTGAGCGAGGACGTGCACCAGACGCGGCTGCTGGTGCGGCGGCGGATCGCGCTCGCGCTGGGTCAGGTCGGCACGAACGAGGGCAGCACCGCGTCCACCTCGTAGCCGCCGTCGTCCGTCGGGCCCGCGGTGAGGGTGCCGCCGACCATCTCCACGCGGCCGCGCAGGCCCAGCAGGCCCTTGCCGGAACGCGGTGGGGCGGTGTCCGGCGTGGAGGCGGGCGGCGTGTTGCGGATGACGGCCCGGACGGTGCTCGGTCCACAGTGGATGGTGATCTCGGTCTGGGCGCCGGGGGCGTGCTTGTGCACGTTCGTCAGCGACTCCTGGACAACGCGGTACATCGTGCGGCGCACGGCGGGGGAGATGATGTCGGCGTTGCCGTGCTCGGTCAGGGTGATCTCCAGGCCCGTGGCGGCGGAGTCGGCCACCAGGCTGGACAGGCGGTCGGGCAGCACGTCCGGGATGCGGGCGGTGCGGCCGGAGCGCAGCACGCCGACCAGGTCGCGCATCTCCGCCAACGCCTGGCGGCCCGCGGTGCGCAGCTCCTCGGAGGCCTCGCGCACGCCGTCGTCCTTCGCGGCCATCCGCAACGCGCCCGCGTGCAGCACCATCAGGTTCAGGCGGTGCGTGACGACGTCGTGCATCTCCGAGGCCAGCCGGGTGCGCTCGTCGGCCCTGGCGCGTTCGGCCAGTAGCTCGCGTTCCAGGTCGGCCCGGTCCTGCAGCGACCGCGCGAGCAGGCGCCGGGTGTGCAGGCACAGGCCGGTCAGCGCGGCGACCGCGAGGGCGCCCATGCCCACCGGCCACGTGTCGCGCCAGGTCTCCAGCGCTGCCACGAGCAGCACCGGCACCAGGTCCTCCGCCCGCGTCACGCGGGTGACGATACTGCCGGTTTTGTGCTCCGGATCACCTACTCCAGCAGGGGATAGTCCCTACTTTCGCAGGTGGCGGGGCCTGGGGTTTCCGCCTGCCGGACACCGGTGTCCGGTCAGTCCTTTCGGAACAGCGCCGTCCAGAGGAAGGACCTCCCGAACGTCGCGGAGCCGGCGGGCTGCTCGGTCATGCGGCGCAGCTCGACCTCGGTGAGGTCCTGGAAGATCCACCGCAGGTCGTCCCGGCTATAGCCGACTCCACCCGCCAGGCCCCCTCGCCGGTAGAGCTCGGCGTCCGGCGCGGCGGTGCCCTCCTCGTCGGTGAAGCAGGTGAGGGCGAAGTGGCCGCCGGGCTCCAGCACGCGGTCGAGCAGGGCGAGGTAGCTGACCCGGCGGTGCGGCGGCAGGTGGTGGAAGCAGCCCGAGTCGTAGACCAGGTCGTACGAGCCCTCGGTCGTGAACGCGTCGCCGTGACGGAACCGCACGCCTAGTCCCTCCGCCCGTTCCGCCGCCCACGTGACGGCGGTGGCCGAGATGTCCACGGCGTCGACCTGGAACCCGTTGCGCGCCAGGAAGGCGCTGTTGCGGCCGGGCCCGCAGCCGACGTCGAGGGCCCTGCCGGGTGTGAGCAGGCCGCGGTCCAGGTAGCCGGCCAGGTTCTCGTCCGGCAGCGCCACGAAGAACGGGACGTCGCGCGAGCGGTCGGCGTAGAAGCGGTCCCACCAGTCGCCCGCCGCGGCGGTCCAGCGGTCGGCTCCCGGCGCGAACAGGCCGTCCAGCAACGTCAGGACGTCGTCGACCGTGCGGATGTTCCGGTTCACGCCACCCCCGAGGCAGAGGAGCCGATCTTACCGGCGCCGAGGCTTTCCCCGTTGCGCTCTCGTACGGTGTATGGGAGCCTTGACCTCATGATCTTCTGACTCCACCACCGCGACCCGTGTTCGTTTCCGGCTGTGGGGAGTTCGCCGTGTCAGGTCAGCTGACGCTCAGGAAGATCATCAAGAGGTACGGCCACCGGCGGGTGCTGGACGACGTCTCGCTGGCGGTCCGGCCCGGCGAGAAGGTCGGCGTCGTCGGGGAGAACGGCTCTGGCAAGTCGACGTTGCTGCGGCTGATGGCCGCCCAGGACGTGCCGGACGACGGCGAGGTGGTCGTCGAGGCGCGCGGGGTCGGGTACCTCGCGCAGGTGCTGGACCTGCCCGGCGGCGCGACGGTCGGCGACGCGGTCGACGCCGCGCTCGCCGAGCTCCGCCTGCTGGAGCGGCGGATCGCCGTCGCCGCCGAGGAGCAGCGGCTGGACGAGCTGGGTGAGCTGCTCACCGCGTTCGAGCTGCGCGACGGCTACTCGGCCGACGCACGGGTCGAGGCCGCCATGTCCGCGCTCGGCGTGGACATGGACCGGGACCGGCGCCTGGGCACGATGTCCGGCGGCGAACGGGCCCGGCTCGCGCTGGCCGCCGTGGTGTCCGCCAACCCGGCACTGCTGCTGCTCGACGAACCCACCAACCACCTCGACGACCAGGCGCTGGACTGGCTGGAGACGCGGCTGCGACGCCACCGGGGCACGCTGGTCGTGGTCACGCACGACCGGTTGCTGCTGGACCGCGTCACCACGGCGATCGTCGAGGTCGACAACCGGACGGTCACCCGGTTCGGCAACGGGTACGCGGGCTACGTCGCCGAGAAGAAGGCGGCACGGCGGCGTTGGGGGCAGGCCCACGCGGAGTGGGCCGGCGAGATCGGGCACTGGACGCGGTGGCGTGGCACGACGGCGCATCGCGTCGCGCCGGGACGTGCGATCCCCGACCACAACAAGTGCAAGTACAACGGCGACGGCCGGCGCGTGCAGGCGTCGATCCGGACGAGGGTGCGCAGCGCCTCCGAACGGCTGGAGCGGCTGCGCGCCGATCCGGTGCCGAAACCGCCGGAACCGTTGCGGCTCAGAGCGACGCTCGACGCGGCCGTGCGCGAGGGCGCGGTTCTGGAGTTCGGCGAGCTGAAGGTCGAGGCCGGGCAGCGGTTGCTGGTGACGGGACCGAACGGCTCCGGCAAGTCGACGTTGCTCGACGTGCTGGCGGGCGTGCGCGAACCGCGCCACGGCACGGTGGTCCGCAACGGCAAGGTCGGCTACCTGCCGCAGGAAACCGTTGTACGCCAACCGAAGCGGACCGTGCTGGAGGCGTTCGGCGGGAGTGCGGCGGAACTGGAGGCGCTGGGACTATTCCGGCGCTACGACTTCACGACTCCGGCGGGCGCGTTGTCGGTCGGGCAGCAGCGACGGCTCGCACTCGCGCGGTTGCTGCGGCGCGAGGCCGACGTGCTGCTGCTCGACGAGCCGACCAACCACCTGTCGCTCGCGCTGGTGGAGGAGCTGGAAGCCGCGCTCGACGGCTATCCCGGCGCGGTGATCGTGGCGTCGCACGACCGGTCGCTGCGCCGGAGGTGGAGGGGACAGGTGCTCGAAGTGGTCCAGGTCGGATGAACGTCTCGGCCGGATTCTTCGTCCGTTCGGCTGAAGGTCGTACCCAGGCCGGATTTGCATCGTTGACGAATGCATGACCTGTGACAACGAAGTCCCGGTCCCCGGAGCCCGGGTCCCCGTGCGCCGCCGGCAGTTCCTCGCGTTCCTGGTCGCGGCGCCGGTGCTCACCGTCGCCGTGCCCGGTACCGCCGAGGCCGTGGTCCCCACGCTGCCGCAACCGGCCGAGATCCTCGATCTCGGCGACGTCCTCATCCTGGCCGGCGCGCCGACGGAGGGCGCGCTCGCCGTGCTCAGCGTCGGCGAGGACGGCGTCGTCACCCTCGAACTGCCCCGCTGCGAGGTCGGGCAGGGCATCACCACCGCCACCGCGATGCTCGTCGCGGAGGAGCTCGACCTGCCGCTCGACCGGGTGCGCGTCGTGCTCGCCGACGCGCGTCCCGAGCTGCTGATGAACCAGCTCACCGGCGGTTCCAACACGATCCGGTCGGTGTACGGGCCGGTCCGCCGGGCGGCGGCGGTCGCGCGGGCCAGGCTGCTGGCGGCGGCGTCACGGCAGCAGGGCGTCGCCGTGGCGGAGCTGTCCACGAGGGACGGGGCGGTGGTCCTGCCGGACGGCCGCTCGATCGCCTACGGGCTGCTGACGTCGGCCGCGGCGCAGCTCACCGGGGTCTTCGCCGCGCAACCGAAACCGGCGAGCGAGCACCGGCTGGTCGGCACGCCGCAGTCGCGGATCGACGCCCGCGCGATGGTCACCGGTCAGTTCGAGTACACGCTCGACCACGACGTGCCCGGCGCGATGCCGACGGTCGTGCGCCGGCCGCCGACGATCAACGGCTCGGTGCGGTCGGTCGACTCCGGCGCCGCCAGGTCGATGCCCGGCGTGCTCGCCATCGGCGTGGTGCCGACGGGCGTCGCGGTGGTCGCGGAGACGTTCGGACAGGCCATGGCCGCCCGGGACGCGCTGAAGGTCACGTGGAACGCCGGCACCATCGACTCGTTGTCGGACAAGGAGATCCGCGACAAGCTGCGGGCCGCCGCACTGCCGTTCGTCGTGCCGCCGTTGCTGACCCAGCACGTCGACATGGAGTTCGACTTCGCGTTCGTCAGCCACGCGCCGATGGAGACGAACTCGGCGATCGCGGACGTGCGCGACGACCGCGCGGAGATCTGGGCGGGCCTCAAGTCGCCGATCGTGGCGCGGCAGACCATCGCGGCGGCCATCGGACTGCCCGAGGCCGCCGTCGAGGTGCACGTCGTGCAGGGCGGCGGGTCGTTCGGCCGCAGGCTCTTCTTCGACGCGGCGATCGAGGCCGCGCAGATCTCGAAGGCGTTGCGGCGCCCGGTGAAGCTCATGTGGTCGCGCACCGACGACCTGCGCCACGGCCGGGCGCGCGCCGCGAGCCACCACAAGCTGCGGGCGACGTTCGGGCTCGGCAACGTGCTGACGTTCGAGCACCGCGTGGCTTCGGTGGAGACCGACTTCCGGCACGGCCTCGGCGAGATCCTCACCGCCACGGCCGCGAAACTGCCGGTCGGCGGCAACCTCTCGTTCGCGCAGACGGTGTTCCTCACGACGTGCAAGGTGCCTTACAACTTCGGCGTCGTCACGTCGTTGCTCAACGAGGTCCCGCTGCGGATGCACACGGGCTCATGGCGGTCGGTCTACTCGGCGAACACCCGCGGCGCCGAGGAGATCTTGGTCGACCAGCTCGCGAAGAAGATGGGCAAGGACCCGGTCGCGTTCCGCCGCGAGTTCCTCAAGGACGCCCGCCAACGCGCCGTGCTCGACAAGGTCGCGGCCGAGGGGCAGTGGGGACGTGCGATGCCGCCGGGGTTCGCGCAGGGCGTGGCGTTCCACGACGAGTACAAGTCGTGCACGGCCTGCCTGGTCGAGATCGACGCCCGCGACCCGAAGAACCCGCGCGTGGTCAAGGCGGTCATCGCGGTCGACGTCGGCCGCCCGATCAACCCGCGCGGCCTGGAGGCGCAGATGCTCGGCGGGCTGACCGACGCCATCTCCACGACGTTGCGCGCCGGTCTGCACATCGACAAGGGCCTGCCGCTGGAGGGTTCGTACTCGCAGTTCCACTACGCACGGCAGAAGGACGCGCCGTTGGACGTGCGGATCCACGTGATGCCCGCGACCGGCGAACCGGGCGGCGCGGGCGAGCTGGGCGTGCCGGCCGCGGTGGGCGCGATCGCCAACGCCTACGCGCGGGCCACCGGTGTGGTGCCGCGCAGCTTCCCGATCATCTTCCCCGTCGACTTCGAGCCGTTCCCGCGCTGAAGGAGCGTCCTGTGCCCAGCTACACGATGATCGTCAACGGGAAGCCCGTCACCGTCGAGGCCCCGGCCGACCTGGCACTGCTGTGGGTGCTGCGCGACAAGCTCGGCGTGCGCGGCCCGAAGTTCGGCTGCGGCATCGGCGTCTGCCGCGCCTGCACGTCCCACCTGAACGGCGCGGAGATCCAGCCGTGCGTCACGCCCGTCGCGGAGTGCGCGGGGCAGGAGGTCACCACGATCGAGGGCCTGGCCTCCGGCGACGACCTGCACCCGGTCCAGGAGGCGTGGCTGGAGCAGGACGTCGCCCAGTGCGGCTACTGCCAGCCGGGCCAGATCATGGCCGCCGTCGCGTTGCTCCGGACGAAGAAGGAGATTTCGGACGACGACATCGACAGGATCGCGAACGTGTGCCGGTGCGGCACCTACTTCCGCATCCGGCAGGCCATCAAGAGCGCGGCGGCGAAGATGGCGTAGCTGATCGGCGCCCCCGGACCGCACGACCCAGGCGCTGTCCTGCAAGTCTCGTCCGCGATAGTCGCGGCCGAGGGCCCCGGAGGCGGCGCCGCCGCAGCGCCCGGATACGCCCGGTATGAGGACGCCGCGGCGGCACCGCCTCCGGGACGCTCGACCGTGACTCTCATCGAACGGACTTGCAGGACAGCGCCTAGCATCAGCGCGGCCACGAAGCCGGATCCGCCGGCGCAGGAGGATCCCCGTGCTGGCGCTGTCCGCGTTGTTGCTCGTCGCCGTGCTCGTCTGCGCGGTCGTCCGGCCGTGGGGCTGGCCGGAGGCGGTCGTCGCGGTGCCGGCGGCGGTCCTCGTCGTGCTCGTGGGCGCGCTGCCGGTCGAACACGCCGTGGACGAGGCGGTGCGGCTGGGGCCCGTGATCGGGTTCCTGGCCGCGATCCTCGTGCTCGCGCAGCTCTGCGACGACGAGGGGCTCTTCCACGCCTGCGGCACGTGGATGGCCCGTGCGTCCGGTGGCAGACCGCAGAGGTTGCTGGGCGGTGTGTTCGTCACGGCGTCGATGACCACGGCGGTGCTCAGTCTCGACGCGACGGTCGTGCTGCTCACGCCCGTGGTGTTCGCCACGGCCGCACAGCTGGGCATCAGGCCGAAGCCGCACGTCTACGCGTGCACACACCTGTCCAACAGCGCGTCGCTGCTGCTGCCGGTGTCGAACCTGACGAACCTGCTGGCGTTCGCGTCCAGCGGACTGAGCTTCACGCGCTTCGCGGCGCTGATGGCGTTGCCGTGGCTGGTCGCGATCCTGGCCGAGTACGTGGTGTTCCGGCGGTTCTTCCGCGCCGACCTGGGCGCGCCGGTGCACGCGCCGGAGACCGCGCCGGCGCCGGAGCTGCCGGTGTTCGCGCTGGCCACCGTCGGGCTGACGCTGGTCGGGTTCGTGGTCGCGTCGGCCACCGGGATCGACCCGGCGTGGGCGGCGTGCGCGGGCGCGGTGGTCATGGCGGTCAGGGCGCTCGCCAGGAAGCGCACGACGGTCGTGAAGCTCGTGAAGGCGACGTCGCTGCCGTTCCTCGCGTTCGTGCTCGGTCTGGGCCTCGTCGTGCGGGCCGTCGTCGACAACGGCCTCGACGACCTGCTCCGGCACGCCCTCCCCGGCGGCAACGGGCTGTGGGCGCTGCTCGGCCTCGCCGCGGTCGCCGCCGTGCTGGCCAACGTCATCAACAACCTGCCCGCCGTGCTCGTGCTGCTGCCGCTGGTCGTGCCGTTCGGGTCCGGCGCGGTGCTGGCGGTGCTGCTCGGCGTGAACCTCGGGCCCAACCTCACCTACGCCGGGTCGCTCGCGACGTTGCTGTGGCGGCGGATCGTGCACGACCACGACGCCGAGGTGCACCTGCCGGAGTTCACCAAGCTGGGACTCCTCGCCGTGCCTGCCACCCTCGTCGGCGCCGTCGTGGCACTGTGGGCGTCCCTTCAGCTGATCGGAGGATGACCATGACGGTGGTCGTGTGGATCGCCGACGACACCTGGCAGGACTGCGTCGACGCGGCCCGCGACCAGCAGGGGGAGTTCCTGCTGGTGCACGTCAGCGACGCGGCCGGCGCGGCCCACGGCGCGTTCGCCGGGTTGTTCGGCCGCCACTCGTCGCTCGACCCCGGCACGCGGGTGGACGACCTCGCCGCCGACCACGCCACCCGGCTCCTGGACGCGGCGGCCGACCGCTTGGGGCGTCCGTGCGCCAAGGAGACCCGCGTCGGCCGGGTCGAGCACGAGGTCGTCGCCGCGGCACGGGAAGCGTCCCTGCTCGTCCTGTGCCGCGACGGCGACGTGAGCCACGCCGGTCCGCGCAGCCTCGGCCCGGCGACCCGGTTCGTCGTCGACCACGCGCCCTGCCCGGTGCTCCTCGTCTGGCCGACATAATTGCTCACACGCAAACTTGCGTTCACGCACTTTTCTCGCATAGCCTGCGGCCATGCGAGCCAAGGGCATTGCGTACGACACCGGTTTCGTGCGCCACGGAGAGTTCTCGGTCGAGGAGTTCGACCTCGACGCGGTCCGCAGCGACCTGACCGTCATCCGCGACGACCTGCACTGCAACGCCGTCCACCTCGTCGGCGGTGATGCGGACCGCCTCGAACGGGCCGCGGAGGTCGCCGCGGACCTGGGACTGGAAATCTGGTTCTCGCCGTACCCGCTGGAGCTGACGCCGGACGAGATCCTCGGCCTGTTCGCCGACTGCGCCCGCGGGGCCGAGCGCGTCCGGCAGCGGGGCGCCGAGGTCGTCTTCGTGACGGGCGTCGAGCTCAGCATCATGAACTCCGGCTTCCTGCCCGGCGACGACGTCCTGCAGCGCCTGGGGCAGCTGCTCGGACAGCCCGAGCGGATGCGGGAGGTGGCCGGGAAGCTCAACGCGTTCCTCGCGGAGGCCGTCGGCGTGGTGCGCGAGCACTTCGGCGGCAGGCTCACCTACGCGTGCATCCCGTTCGAGAACCCCGACTGGGACCTGTTCGACATCAAGTCGTTCGAGCTGATCCGGTCCGCCGAGGTCGCGGGCGTCTACGCCGAGAGCATCAGGAACGTGGTGGCGCAGGGCAAGCCCGTCGCGATCACCGGCTTCAACACGGCGGCGTGGCGCGGTTCGGGGGCAGTGGCACCGCGCAGCATGGAGATCGTCGAGCACGACGAGACCGGCCGGCCGACGCGCGTGAAGGACGGCTACGTCCGCGACGAGGAGGAACAGGCCACGTACCTGCGTGAGGTGTTGCAGGTCCTGGAGGAGGAGAACGTCGACGGCGCGTTCGTCTACCTGTTCTCGCTCGGCAGCCACCCGCACCGGCCGGACGACCCGGGTCGTGACCTCGACATGGCCAGTCCCGGCATCGTGAAGGTCCTCGACGACGGCTCCTGGGAGCCCAAGGCCGCGTTCGGCGCGGTCGCCGAGGTCTACGCCCGGATCTAACTCGCTTGGCGCGCCGCGGAAAGCTCGTCAGACTCGACGGCACCATGAGCACCAGGCTGCGCGCGATCGCCCAGGAAACCGTCGAGATCTCGGAGCGGGGTTCGTACTCCACCGGTGCGGGCGAGGTCGTCGTCGACGTCGCCCGCGCGGTCGCGGGCACCCGGCTCCACCTGCCCGGCGAGGTGCTGCCACTGCCCTCGGAGACCGCGGGCACGCGGATCGACGTCACCAACAAGTCCACTTTGGACGCCGCCCGCCGGCTCGGCGGTGACGTCGCCGCGCTGAACTTCGCGTCGGCCCGCAAGCCCGGCGGCGGTTTCCTGAACGGCAGGGTGGCGCAGGAGGAGAGCATCGCCTACGCCTCCGCGCTGCACCCGTGCCTGCTCGCCGCCGGCGACTTCTACGCCCACCACCGCGCGGACCGCGACCTCGCCTACAGCGACCGCGTGATCTACTCGCCGCGCGTGCCGGTGTTCCGCGACGACGACGGGAACCTGCTGCCGGAGCCGTACGAGGTCTCGTTCCTCACCGCCGCCGCGCCCAACCGCGCGGCGATCCTGCGCGAGCAGCCCGAACGCGCCGACGACATCCCCCTCGCGCTGCTCCGCCGCACGATCCGCGTGCTGCACGTCGCCGCGTCGCACGGTCACCGCCGGCTCGTCCTGGGCGCGTGGGGCTGCGGTGTGTTCGGCAACGACCCCGGGACCGTCGCGAAGATCTTCGCCCTCGCGCTCAGGGACAACCGCTACTTCGAGCACGTCGTCTTCGCCGTCCTCGACCGCCAGGCGGGCGCGCCCACGTTCCAGGCGTTCGCCGACGCGCTGAGCCACGGTGGCACCACTCCTGACCTGCGCTGAGCCAACATGATGCCAAACTGAGCCAGATTTGCTTGCCGGTGGTGCCACCGTGTGCCATAGTGGTGCCATGGATCTGACCCCGTATGTGGCTTCCCTCGGCCGCGAGCTGCTGACCGCCGTCGAGACCGGCGGCGGCGAGGCGAACGCGCTGGTCGAGCGGTTGACCGTGACGATGGAGTCGGCGATCCGGCTGGCACTGCTCGAAGCGCTGTCCGCCGCCGCCGACGAGATCACCGCGGACCTGGCACCGGACTCGGTGCAGGTGCTGCTGCGGGGCCGCGACCCCAAGTTCGTCGTGACGCGGCGCGTGCCGGAGCCGGCGCCCGCCGTCGCGCCGGACCCCGTTCCCGCGGCTCCCGCCGAGGACGTGGTGGCCGGCTTCGACGACGGCACCACGGTGCGCATCAACGTCCGCCTGCCCGAACCGCTCAAGGCCGCGATCGACGAGGCCGCGGCCAAGGAGGGCCGTTCGGTCAACGCGTGGCTCGTGCGCGCCGCGTCCGCCCAGCTGAACCCGAAGCGCGAGTCCGTCGCCGAGGCGGTCACGAGCAGCATCACCGGCGCGACGCGTTTCGTCGGCTGGGTCCGCTAGCCCCACTCACCGCACCACTTCGCCCCGACCTGCGGGGATGCACCACCGACACCTTCTGAGGGGACAGCCATGCCTTCTTACGACACACCGGAACCGATTTCCGTACTGCTCGACGTCTACGCGGGGCACGTCCAGCTCGTCGCGTCCGAGCGCGCCACCACGACCGTCGACGTGCGGCCCTCCGACTCGTCCGACTCCTCGGACGTCGAGGCCGCGCGGAAGACCACGATCGACTACGCCGACGGCACGCTGGTGGTGCGCGGGCCCAAGCGCACGTTCGACTTCTCCAGGAAGACCCGGTCCGTCGACGTCGTGATCGAGCTGCCGGCCGGGTCCAGGGCGGACCTCGACGTGACGGCGGGCAGCATCCGCACCACCGGGGTGCTCGGCGCGACCGAGGCCGACCTGTCCGCGGGCAACATCCACCTCGACCGCACCGGCCCGCTCAAGGCCGACACCGGCGCCGGCCAGGTCAAGGTCGGCACCGTCACGGGCAACGCCGAGGTCAAGACCGGCAGCGGCCACATCCGCGTCGGCGCGGTCGGCGGCGCGCTGGTCGTCAAGAACTCCAACGGCCACATCGACGTCGGCACGGTCGAAGGCGAGCTGCGGGCCCGTTCCGCCAACGGCGACATCCGCGTCGAACGCGCCGCGGCGTTCGTGGAGGCCAGGACGGCGATGGGGTCCGTCGAGGTCGGCGAGGTCGTCAGCGACACCGTCACGCTGAACACCGCGATGGGCGGCATCGAGGTCGGCATCGCGCAGGGCACCGCCGCGTGGATCGACGCCAAGACGTCGTTCGGCCGCGTCACCAACACCCTCGACGGCAGCGACGGCCCCGGCGACGCCGCCCAGACCGTCAAGGTCACCGCACACACGTCCTTCGGCGACATCGCCGTCCGCCGGGCCTGAGGGGACTGGTCATGAACGCGATCACGGCCAGGGGCCTGCGCCGGTCCTACGGCGACCACGAGGTGCTCAAGGGCGTCGACCTCGACGTCCGGCGCGGCACCGTCTTCTCGTTGCTCGGCGCGAACGGCGCCGGCAAGACCACCATGGTCAAGATCCTGTCCACGCTGATCGGGGCGGACGGCGGCAGCGCGTCCGTCGCGGGCCACGACGTGGCGAACGACCCCGACGGAGTCCGCGGCGCGATCGGCGTCACCGGCCAGTTCTCCGCCGTCGACAACCTGATGACCGGCCGCGAGAACCTGAAGCTGATGGCCGACCTGCACCACCTCGGCCGCGAGCAGGGCAGGCGCAGGGCGGACGAGCTGCTCGCCCAGTTCGACCTGGTGGACGCGGCGGACAAGCCGGCGTCGGCCTACTCCGGCGGCATGCGGCGCCGGCTCGACCTCGCCATGACGCTCGTCGGGTCGCCCGAGGTGATCTTCCTCGACGAGCCGACCACCGGCCTCGACCCGCGCAGCCGCCGCGCCATGTGGCAGATCGTGCGGGAGCTGGTGGCGAGCGGCGTCACGATCTTCCTCACCACGCAGTACCTGGAGGAGGCCGACGAGCTCGCCGACCGGATCGCCGTGCTGGACCACGGCCGGATCGTCGCCGAGGGCACCGCGGACGAGCTCAAGCGCCGCATCCCCGGCGGGCACGTCCTGCTCCAGTTCGCCGACCTCCGCGACCTCGAAGCTGCCGCGGGGGTCGTGCGCGACGCCTCCCGCGACGGGGACGCGCTGGCGTTGCGCGTGCCGAACGACGGCAGCGTCAGCTCGCTCAAGGCGTTGCTCGACCGCCTCGACGAGTTCGCCGTGCCGGTCGAGTCGATCAGCACCCACACCCCCGACCTCGACGACGTCTTCCTCGCCCTCACCGGCGGCCGGCAGAAGGTGGAGCAGCCATGACGCACGTGCTGACCGACTCGGCGACGATGGTGCGCCGAAACCTGCGGCGGATGGTCCGCTACCCGTCGCTGACGTTCCAGCTCCTGATCATGCCGGTCGTGTTCCTGCTGCTGTTCGTCTACGTCTTCGGCGGCACGCTCGGCGCCGGGCTCGGCGGACCGTCCGGTGGCCGGGCCGAGTACCTCGCCTACGTGACGCCGACGATCATCCTGATGTCGGTCACCGCGGCGGTGCAGGGCACGAGCATCTCGATCGCGATGGACATGACCGAGGGCATCGTCGACCGGTTCCGCACCATGAAGATCGCCCGCGTGTCCGTGCTGACCGGGCACGTCGTGGGCAGCCTGGTCCAGACGGTCCTCGCCATGGCGTTCGTCTTCGGCGTCGCCGTCGCGATCGGCTTCCGGCCGCAGGCGAGCGCCCTCGACTGGCTCGCGCTGGCCAGTCTGCTGACCGCCATGTCGTTCGCGATGATCTGGCTCTCCGCCGCGCTCGGCCTCGCGAGCAAGACCGTCGAGGGGTCGAGCAACATCGGCCTGCCGCTGATCCTGCTGCCGTTCTTCGGCAACGGGTTCGTGCCCACCGACTCGATGCCGGCGGTGCTGCGGTGGTTCGCCGAGTACCAGCCCTTCACACCGTTCATCGACGCCCTGCGCGGCCTGCTCACCGGCGTGCCGATCGGCAACAGCGGCTACATCGCGCTCGGCTGGTGCGCCGTCATCGGGTTCGGTGGCTACCTGTGGTCCAAGAAGCTCTTCAACCGCGAATCCACCCGCTGAAGGAGATCCCGTCATGCTGCACGGCCTTCCCATGGACCGCGACGTGACCCCGTTCGACCCGCCCAGCGCGATCACGTCGGTGCGTTCGACCCGCCCGGTCAGTCCGATGCTCTTCCCCGACGGCCACGAGGGCTGGCTCATCACCGGCTACGACGCCGTCCGGCAGGCGTTGGCGGACACCAGGTTCAGCTCGCGTCAGGACCTGGGCGTCCTGCACATGCCCTACGCGACGCCCGGGATGCCCGAGTTCACCGAGCCGTCGCCGCAGGAGCCCGGCCTGTTCCTCAGCATGGACGCGCCCGACCACACCCGGCTGCGGCGCAAGCTCACCGGCGCGTTCACCGTCCGGCGGATGAAGGCGCTGGAGGAACGCATCGCCGAGATCACCGAACGGCAGCTCGACGAGCTGGCGAAGCTCACCCCGCCGGTCGACCTGGTGGCCGGGTTCGCGCTTCCCGTGCCGTCACTGGTGATCTGCGAGATGCTCGGCGTCCCGTACGCCGACCGCGAGACGTTCCAGACCAACTCCGCCAGGATCCTGGAACGCGACATCGACCTCGATGCCAAGATGGCGGCCTACGTGGCGGTCAGCACCTTCCTGACCGAGCTGATCACGGCCAAGCGCGCCGAACCCGGTGACGACCTGCTGTCCGACCTGGCCCGCGACGAGGACCTCGGCATCGCGGAGCTCGTCGGCATGTCGTTCCTGCTGCTGCTCGCCGGGCACGAGACGACCGCGAACATGCTGGCGCTCGGCACGTTCGCGCTGCTGGGACACCCGGAGCAGATGGCCGCGTTGCGGTCGGCGCCGGAGCGGATCCCGGACGCCGTCGAGGAGCTGCTGCGCTACCTCACCGTCGCCGACGTCTTCTTCCGGTACGCGGCGGAGGACATCGAGTTCCACGGTGAGACCATCCGCGAGGGCTCGACGGTCGTGCTGTCGCTGCTGGCCGGCAACCACGACCCCGAGCGCTACGAGAACGCCGACTCGCTGGACGTCCACCGCAACGCACGGGGTCACCTGGCGTTCGGGCACGGCGTGCACCAGTGCCTCGGCCAGCAGCTGGCCCGCATCGAGATGCGCGCCGGGTTCGAAGGGCTGCTGCGCCGCTTCCCGGCGCTGGAACTGGCCGTGCCGGCGCGGGAGGTCAGGCTCAGGACGGACATGACCATCTACGGAGTGCACGCCCTCCCGGTCACCTGGGAGTAGTCGCTAGACGGTGAAGCCGCCGTCGACGTTGACGCTGGCGCCGGTGACGTACGCACCGGCGTTCCCCGCCAACGCGGCGACGACCTCGGCGATCTCAGCCGGCGTCCCGTACCGCCCCAGTGCCGTCAGCCCGCGGATCTGCTCCGCCATCGGCCCGTCGGCCGGGTTCATGTCCGTGTCGGTCGGACCGGGGTTCACGACGTTCGCGGTAATCCCCAACGGCCCCAGCTCACGCGCCAGGCCCTTCGTCATGCCGATCAGCGCCGTCTTGCTCGCGGAGTAGAGCGCGAAGCCGGGGAACGGCGCGTACACGGCGACATTGCTGCCGATGCTGATGATCCGCCCGCCCTCGCGCATGTGCCTTGCGGCCGCCCGCGCCGCCAGGAACGGCGCCCGCACGTTCACGGCCATCGTGTGGTCGAACTCCTCCCGGCCGAGCCCCTCCAGCGGCCCGACCCGGAACACCCCGGCGTTGTTCACCAGGACGTCGAGCCGCCCGAACTCCGCCGCGGTCTCCTCGACCGCCGCCACCACGGCGTCCGGGTCGGCGCTGTCCGCCCGGATCGCCTTCACGCCCGCAGGTTCGGTGTTCTGGTAAGTGACCGCGACCCGTGCGCCCAGCGCGGCGAGCTTCGCGGCCACCGCGGCCCCGATGCCCCGGCTGCCGCCGGTCACCAGAGCCGCTCTTCCCTCGAGTGATCCCATGCCGGAAACCCTGGCCGAGCGGCGGCGGGGAGTCTGGCGGGAATCAGACCGCGGCTTTGGCCCGCAGCGGCGTCGAGACCTCGTGCAGATGCTCCAGCACGTACCCGTACGAGCGGAACAGCCCGCACTGCGCGTAGGAGATGCCGCGCTCCTGGCAGAACCGGCTCACGATCACCTGCGCGTGCTTGAGGTGCGGGCGCGGCATGCTCGGGAACAGGTGGTGCTCGATCTGGTAGTTCAGCCCGCCGAGCAGGACGTCGGTGAACCAGCCGCCGCGGATGTTGCGGGAGGTCAGCACCTGCTTGCGCAGGAAGTCGAGGCTGTGGCCGGCGCTCAGGACGGGCATGCCCTTGTGGTTGGGGGCGAAGGAGCAGCCCATGTAGAAGCCCCACAGGCCCTGGTGCACCAGCACGAACGCGATCGCGTACGCGGGGGAGAGGACCCAGAACACCACGCCGAGGTACACCACGACGTTCGCGATCATCAGCGGCCGCTCGCGACCGGCGTGCTTGATCGAGTGCACGTGCAGCGCGAAGCCTTCGAGCAGCAGCAACGGGAAGAACAGCACGGCCTGGTGCGAGGCGATCCACCGCAGCGGCCCGCGCTTGGCCTCGCCCTGGCGCTGGGTGAACGCGAGGACCGTGATGTCGACGTCCGGGTCCTCGTCCTCGTGGTTGGGGTTGGCGTGGTGGCGGTTGTGCTTGCCGACCCACCAGTCGTAGCTGACCCCGACCAGGCCGCTGTGGGCGTACCCGGCGATCTCGTTCCACCGCCGGGAGGCGAAGATCTGCTTGTGGCCGGCGTCGTGGCCGATGAACGCGAGCTGGGTGCTCATCACCGCGAGCACGACCGCGACCGCGAGCTGCCACCACGAGTCGCCCAGCAGCGCGAACGCCACCCAGGCCGCCGCGTACACCGCCAGGTTCGCGCCGATTCTGAAGTAGTAGTACCCGCGCCTCCGGTCGAGCAGGCCCGCCTGCTTGATCTCGGCCGACAGCTGGGCGAAGTCGCTCGCCTGGCGGTATGTCATTTGCGCAGAATGCCTGATCGCGACGGCCAAGTCATGCACGGGTGGTGAAGTCGTCCCCAACCGCTCCGGGCGACACGATGGAGTGATCATGATCTTGGTCCTCGGCGAGCCGCTGGCCCCCGCCCCGGCCGGTGCTGTCCAGTGCTGCCGCAACGGGCCCGGTGCGGGCCCGACCGGCAGAGAGGACCAGATCGCGTGGTCGACCACACGACCGTGCTCATCGCGGGCGCGGGGCCGGCGGGACTCGTCTTAGCCAACCTCCTGCGCGCGGCGGGGGTCGACACGCTCGTGCTGGAACGGGCGAGCCGCGAGCAGGTGCAGACCAGGGCGAGGGCGGGGTTCCTCGGCCCGAACAGCGCCAGGGTGCTGACCGAGCACGGTCTCGGTGCCGGACTTCTCCACAAAGGACAGTCGCACGGCGTCTGCGCTTTCCGTTGTGACGACGACGAGTTCGAGCTCGACTACTCCCGGCTGGGCCGCGGCGAGGTGCACACCGTGTACCCGCAGCAGGACCTAGTCACGGACCTCGTCGCCGAGTACCTCGGGCGCGGCGGCGACATCCGGTTCGGTGTCACCGTCACCGGTGTCGACCCGCACACCGCCACGGTCCGCTACCGCGACGAGCGGGGCGAGGACGTCGCCACCGGCCGGTTCCTCGCCGGGTGCGACGGCGGCAACGGCGTGACCCGCAAGGCCGTTCCCGCCCGGCGCCACCGCCAGGACCACGGCGTGAGCTGGCTGGCCGTGCTCGTGGAAGCCCCGCAGAGCATGTCCGCGGTGACCTACGCCGTCCACGACGACGGGTTCGCCGGCCACATGGCGCGCAGTCCCGAGGTGACGCGATACTACCTCCAGGTCCCTCCCGGCGACGACCCGGAGGCCTGGCCGGACGAGCGGATCTGGGCGGCGCTCGGCACCCGGATGCGCGTCGACTCCTTCGGCCAGCTCAAACAGGGCCCGGTCCTCGAACGGCGGCTCGTGCGGCTGCGTTCGGAGGTGGCCGACCCGATCCAGCACGACCGGCTGTTCCTCGCCGGCGACGCCGCGAGCCTGATCAGCCCGTCCGCCGCCAAGGGCGCCAACCTGGCGATCATGGAGGCCGAGGTGCTGGCGTCCGCGCTGACGTCGGCCCTGCGCGGCGACGAACGGCCGCTGGCCGCCTACTCGCGCACCTGCCTGCCCCGCGTCTGGCGGGCGCAGGAGTTCTCGCGCTGGATGATCGACCTCCTCCACCCGCAGGCCGACGACTTCCACCGCGCCCTGCGCCGCGCGCGGCTCGACAGCCTGCGCGACAGCCGCGCCCACCAAGACTTCTTCGCCGAGCAGTACGTCGGCATCTGAAACCCCGGGAACACACTCATCATGATCTCGACACGCACCCCCGTCCTCGCCGCGGCCGACCTCGACCGCCTCACCGCGGCGCTGGCGCTCATCGGCGACCACGACACCCACTCCGCGCTGGCGGCCGCGCTGCCGTCCCTCGACGCGGACCAGCGCGCGGCCGTGACGCGGCACGCGACCCTCGACCACGTGGCGTTGCTGATCTTCCCGGAAACGCTGGCGGGACTGGCGGACGAGCTGTCGGCCCGGGGCATCGAGGCCGGCACGATGACGCCCAGCGTGGTCGTCCGCGAACGGTTGAGCACCCGGTACTCCGTGCCCGTCGCGGACCTCCAGGTCGGCATCCTGCGCGCGCCCGTCACCGACCGCAACGGCTGGCCGTGCGAGCTGGAGATCTTCGTGATGGTGACGCCGCCATCGCTGGCGCACATCGCGGAGGACGAGCGCCGGCACGAGCGGGAAAGCCACGTCGCACTGGCCGTGCGCAGGCCGGATCCCGTGCTGCTGCGCGGTTTGCGGACGTTGGTCACGGGTGTCATGCGCCCCGACGGCGGCGGCTACAACGGGTACGAGAACAGCACCGTCCTGTACTTCCGCGACGCGCGCTGCGCCGATCCCGCGTTCCGCCGGCTCGAGCTCGTGGCCACCGGCCGTTTCCCGCAGCTGCAGGCGGCCCACCAGCGCGAGTCGTGCGCCGGCACCGAGCTGCTGCGCCTGCTGACCGGCGCGTGGGCGACGCAGGCGATCGCCACCGCCGCCGAGCTGCGCCTGCTCGACCACCTGGCGTCGTCCGCCGACCTGCCGTCGCTCGCCGCGGCCACCGGCACCGAACCTCGAAGTCTCGCAAGGCTTCTGCGCTACCTCGACTCGCTCGGCGTCGTCCACGCCTCCGGCGACGGCCACGCGCTGACCGACCTGGGCGAGCTGCTGCGCTCGGACCTCGCGGGCTCGATGCGGCCGCTGGCGCTGATGTACGGCGGCCCGTTCTACCGCTCGTTCGCCGAGCTCACCGAGTCGGTCCGCAGCGGGGAGGAGTCGTACGCGAAGGCGTTCGGCGCGCACCACTTCGCCCACATGGCGGCGGATCCGGCGCTCGCCGAGCTGTTCCACGGGTCCATGGCGGCGAGCAACGCGATGTTCACCGGCGTCACCAAGGTCGTCGACTTCTCCGGCGCCCGCACGGTCGTCGACGTGGCCGGCGGCAACGGCGAGCTGCTGTCCCGCGTGCTGCACGCCAACCCGTCGCTGCGCGGCGTCCTGCTCGACCTCCCGAACGCCCTGAC
Source organism: Lentzea sp. (assembly GCF_036380075.1). Classification (NCBI taxonomy): domain Bacteria; kingdom Bacillati; phylum Actinomycetota; class Actinomycetes; order Pseudonocardiales; family Pseudonocardiaceae; genus Lentzea; species Lentzea sp. The sequence continues at coordinate 19,125 of NZ_DASVFL010000259.1, forward strand.
CGCCGCCGAACTCCGCCTGGCCGACCTCGCCGGCCGGGTTTCCCTGGTACCAGGCGACTTCACGCGGTCGATCCCCGGCAACGGCGACGTCTACCTGTTGTCACGCGTGCTGCACGACTGGGACGACGACCAGTGCCGCACGATCCTGGCGACGTGCGCGCGCGACATGCCCGCGCACGCCGAGCTGCTGGTGGTCGAGCGGCTGCTGCCCGAAGCCGGCGCCGACTCCCTGGCCATCCCGTGGGACATCCACATGCTGTGCAACACGGGCGGCCGTGAACGTTCCGAGTCGCACTACCGCGCACTGCTGGCGGAAGCGGGCTTCGAACTGGTCGAGACGCACGCGCTGCCGTTGGACGCGCACGTGATGCGCGCCCGGCTGGTCTAGAAGCGCACGAGGCAGAAGGGGTGGCCGGCGGGGTCCGCGTAGACGTGGAACCGCTCGCCACCGCCTTCGAGCCGGCGCGCACCGAGCGCCTCCACCTGCTCGCCCGCCGCCGCCAGGTCGTCCACCCGCACGTCCAGGTGCAGGTGCGCCGACTCGTCCGGCCACTTCGGCGGTTGCCAGCTCTCGACCCGTGCGAACGCCACGCCGGGCCGGTCGGGCGCGTCCCCGATGACGACGAACCCGTCGTCGTCCTGCACCCGGACCATGCCGAGCACCTTCTCGTAGAACTCCGCGAGACCCCGCGGGTCGGGGCAGTCGATCACCAGGCCGTGCCAACGTCCGATCATGCGCGGGATCGTGCCACCGCACGCGGACATCCTCTGTCCTGGTTACCGCTGCTCCTTCAGGAACCCCAGGATCAACGCGACCAGCGCGTCCGGGAACTGGACGTGCGGGTAGTGGCCGGCACCCTCGATCACCTCCAGTCGTCCGAGCCCGGCCGGCATGGCCGCCACGACGGCTTCCCCCTCGGCGCGCGGGCTGGCCCAGTCGGGGTCCAGTGATCCCTGCACGACGAGCGCGGGGCAGCGGACGTCCCCAAGGCGCGCACCCGCGTCCGCGGCCGACGACGTGCCCACCTTCCGCAGGACCTTCATCCGGCCGGGCCGGCTCAGGTCCGCCTTGATGGAGCCGAGGTGCTCGGCGAAGCCCGCGGGCCTGGCGCCGGGAACCGCGTGCTCCAGGTAGCTCGTCCACTTGTCCAGGCTGCCGGTCAGGCCCATGCCCGTGAGCAGCAGCATTCCCCTGCGGTACCGGGCGTTCGTGAACAGGCCGCCGAGGTCGGGCTTCTGCGCGCGGGTGAAGGGTGTGACCTCCACGATCGCGCTGACCAGCTCGGGCTCCTGCGCCGCCGCGATGGTGGCCGCTCCACCGGCGAACGAGTGGCCCACGAGCACGGCCGGTCCGCCGAGGTGCCGGACCACGGCGAGCAGGTCGGCGGCCGCGTCGGTGCGCGTGTAGGACGGCCATTCGGCGCTCGACTCGCCGTGGCCGCGCTGGTCGACGTTCGCGACCCGGTACCCGGCCGCGACCAGCTGCGTCGCCACCTCGCGGAACGCCTCCCGGTTGTCGCCCATGCCGTGCGCGAGCACGACCAGCGGCCCCTCACCGGCCACGTCGTACGCGATCCGTCCACCCGCGAGCTCCAGGAACTCCGTCATCACTGTCCCACTCCGTTGGCTAAGCTGCTTTACCTAAAAGCTAATGGCATTAGCCTACGCCGTCAAGCGCGAGTTCGCCAGGAGGTCTGCGACCGGTCGGTCCACATGCGATCGGATCTCTGTGCCACGAGGGCGTGTCGCCTGCCCTCTTCCTGCCCGGTATTGACAGGGCTCCCGTCGGCGCACGACCATGGAAGCGCTCTCATAACCGGTCTGGACCAGTTCTCGGACACCTGATCGCCGACCGCCCTGAAGTCGGTCGGAAGGTCTGCTGGCAGAGCACCCCTGCACAAGGAGTCACATGCGCACCCGTACGAAGTGGTCGAGCGCGCTCGCCTCACTGGCGGCGATCGCGTCGGCGACCATCGCGGCCACGCCGGTACAGGCGATCGGCCCCGACCTGTTGCCGCTCAACGTCACCAACAACAGCGGCCGGTCCGAGGCCGTGCACCTGTACGTCCTCGGCACCGACATCCGAAGTGGACGACTCGGGTACGTCAACCAGGCGGGCTCGTTCACGCCGTGGTCGCCGGGCGGCAACCCGCCCACCCCCGCGCCGGACGTGTCGATCGCCGGTCCCGGACAGGGCGGCACCGCCACGCTCAAGGTGCCGCGGTTCATCTCCGGCCGCGTCTACATGTCGTTCGGCGAGAAGCTCAAGTTCCTCCTGACCCCCGACGGCCTGGTGCAACCGGCGCCGTGGGCGTCCGGCGACCCGAACAGCGGCATCCTGTTCGACTGGAGCGAGTTCACCTACAACGACGCCGGTCTCTGGCTGAACAGCTCCCAGGTGGACATGTTCGCCGTGCCGCACGCCGTGTCCGTGACGGGCGCGAGCGGTGCGACGAAGAAGACCGGTGAGCTGAAGTCCGGCGGGCGGGACGCCGTCATCAACGGCATCCGCGGCCAGGCCGGCTGGGGCGGGTCGGTCATGTCCCGTTCGGACGGCACGGTGCTGCGCGTCCTGGCGCCGGGCAAGGCCGCCGACGTCGGCAACTTCGACCGCAACTACCTCGACTCGTACATCACCCAGGCGTGGAACGCCTACACGGGCAAGACGCTGACCGTGCAGCCGTTCGGCGACCGCCCGGACGTGAAGTACTTCGGCCGCACGTCCGGCAACAACATGAACTTCACGAACTCCGCCGGCCAGCAGGTCGCGTCGTTCGCGAAGCCGTCCACGTCGAACGTGTGGGGCTGCGACGGCGCGCTCGGCGCACCCAACGACCAGGTGGTCGGCCCGATCGCCCGCACCCTGTGCGCCGCACTCCACCGCACCACGCTCGGCCGCATCGACGTGCAGCCCGGTGGCGGTCCCGCGGACTTCTACCAGGGCTCGATCACCAACCACTACTCGCGGCTGGTGCACCAGAACATGGTGGACGGCAAGGCCTACGGCTTCGCGTTCGACGACGTGCAGGCGCAGGAGTCGCTCGTGCACGACGGCGACCCGCGCTCGGCCGGCATCACCCTCACCCCGTTCAGCGGCGGTGGCAGCACCACCCCTCCGCCGGCGGGCAACGTCAGCGCCATCGCCAGCGACTGGCACGGCAAGTGCATCGACGTGCCGAACTGGAACTTCGCCGACGGCCAGCGCCTGATCGTGTGGGACTGCACGGGTGGCTCGAACCAGAAGTTCGAGTGGGTGAACGGCACGCTGCGCACCGAGAACAACAAGTGCATGGACGTGGCGTGGGGCTCGACGGCCAACGGTGCGGCCGTGCAGCTGGCGACCTGCTCCGGCAACCCCGCCCAGCAGTTCGTGCCGACCGGCATGGGTGAACTGGTGAACCCGCAGGCGCACAAGTGCGTGGACATCGCGGAGTGGAACCCGAACAACGACGCCGTCCTGCACATGTGGGACTGCGTGGGCGGCGCCAACCAGAAGTGGCACCGCGCCTGAAGTTCTTCCACACCTGACGCCGGGGCGCCTGCGCGCCCCGGCGTTTCCGCGCGTTGAGCGCGAAAACGGACCGACTCGCGAAAAACGGAGAAGCGGGTCGAGAAAATTCTCGACCCGCTTCTCCGGTGTACGCCGCCAGGGACTCGAACCCCGGACCCGCTGATTAAGAGTCAGCTGCTCTAACCAACTGAGCTAGCGGCGCTTGTTTGTGTGCCGGAGCCGTGCTGTTTCCGACGTGAAGAACGTTAGCACAGGGCATCCGACGGGTTTCCCGGCGGGGTCACCTGCCGCGCGCGAAGCCGGTGTGGATGAGCCACTGCGCCGCCGTGTAGGTCGGCATCACGCCGGCGGAGGCGAGTCGCGCGGAGCGTCCTCCGAGGACGAACCGGCTGGCGCCGAGCAGGGCGTCGGAGGCCGCGAACAGCGCTGCGCCAACGAGAACTCGTCGTGAGCCCGCGCCGCGGACCGTCGAGGCGGCGGCCACCATCGTGCCGAGGGTGAGGGCGTAGAGGCCGACCGGTCTGCCCAGCGGGCCCGCCGCGCGGGAGAAGGCGAAGGCCGCCGCGGTGGAGGCGGCGACGATCGGGAGCACCGCCTTGCGGGTGCCGGGGGTGGAGCGGCGGGCCAGTGCCGCCGTGTAGCCGAGGTGGGCTGCCAGGAAGCTGAAAAGGCCTGCTCGGAAGGCCTCGTCGGAGGATCCGAGCAGGGCCACGTCGCCTGCCCACGAGCCGGCCAGGCCCACCGCCATGCCGGGGTCTCGGGGCGGGCTCGCCAGGGCGAGGGCCGGCATCAACGACGTTTTGGTGACCTTGCGCACGTTGCCGGTGGTCGGCACGGTCGCCGCGATCGAGTCCACGATCGCGGCAACCGCGTAGGCCTGGTTCTTCATGAGCACCTTCTCGCCGTTGAGAGGTGCTCAGACTAGGCACGTCAGCTCAGCGTCAGCGCCGTGTCGTCGATCACGAACGACGTCTGCAGCGAGGCGTCCTCCACGCCGGTGAACTTGAAGGTCACGGTCTGGCCGGCGAGCGAGGACACGTCGAACGTCTTGAGCGCGTAGCCGGAGGCGGCGTTGACGTTCGAGAACGTGCCGAGCGTGGTGCTGCCCGCGGTGACGGTCAGCTTGTCGTAGACGGTGCTGCCGGTCTCACTGGTGTCGATGTGCAGGTAGAACGTCAGCGAGGCCTTGCAGCCGGACGGGATCGCCACCGACTGGGACAGCGAGTCGGTGTGCGACGAGCCGTAGCCGTTCAGCCACGACGACCAGGTGCCGGTGCGGGCCGGTTCGCCGTTGGAGCTGTGCTGGCCGATGACGCCGGACGACGCCGTCCACGAGGCGGTACCGGACTCGAAGCCGGGGTTGACGATCTTCTGGCCCGAGCAGGTGCCGCCGCCGGTGCCGACGGTCCAGCTGAACGACGCGCTGCCGCTCTTGCCGGCGCTGTCCTGGGCGGTGACGGTGACGTTCGAGGTGCCGGCGGTGGTCGGGGTGCCGGAGATCGTGCTGCCGTTCAGCGACAGGCCGGCGGGCAGACCGGTGGCGGACCAGGTGTACGGGGCGGTGCCGCCGCTCGCGGACAGCGGCAGCGAGACCGCGGTGCCGACGGTGCCGGACTGGTTGCCGGGGTTGCTGACGGTGACGGTGCCGGTGGCGCTGCACGTCGGGTCGGCCGACTGCGCGGGCACGCTGACCGCGTCCCAGGCCGCCTTGACCGTGTTGAACTCCGCGCAGCTGCCGGGGTAGAGGTTCTTCGCGGCGGTCAGCGTCCAGGTGCGGTACTTCAGGTACGAGCTGCTGGAGGTCTTGAGCAGCATGGCGTTGTAGAAGATCTTGATGGCCTTCTCGACGCCGAGACCGGTGATCGACGTGTTGTTGCACGTGGTGCTGGTCGGCTGGCCGTTGGTCGGGTTCGTGCCCTGCGAGAGCAGGTAGAACCAGTGGTTGCCGGGACCGGCGGCCGCGTGCACCTCGGTGTTCGGGATCGAGGACGAGTAGCAGTTCGCGTGGCCCAGCGCCGACGGGTTGTACATGTTGCGGATCGGGCCGCTGCCGACGAGGTTGATCGTCTCGCCGACGAGGAAGTCCGGGGTGTCGTAGGGCGACGGCTCGTTCGCGTACCACTCGGTCGTGGCGCCGAAGACGTCCGCGACGAACTCCTGCGTGCCCGCACCGGAGATGCCGCCCGGCGTGTGGTCGTCGATGCCGTGGCCGAGCTCGTGCGCCACGACGTCGACGGAGCCGATCCACTGGCCGGCGGTGTTCTTGCCGATCTGGACCTGGCTGCCGTCGTAGTAGGCGTTCTGGTCGTTCAGGCCGACGCGCATCGGCCAGCCGCCGCCGTTGCCGTCGAAACCGTTGCGGCCCAGCCACTGCGAGAGCATCTTCGACTCGGTCTGCGCCGCGAACAGCACGTCGACGCAGCCGGTCTCGCGGTTGGTCGCGGTGCCGTTGCCCCAGGAGTCGGAGGTCTTCGTGAACGTCGTGTTGGTCGCCGCGTCCTGGCAGCTCACGTTGGTGAGCGTCGGGTCCTTCATCGAGTAGTTCGAGCCGGACTGCGTGGTGGCGATGGTGACCGGCTTCGGGCCGTTCCACGCGCCGTTGCCGGTGCCGTGCATGACGCGTTCCTGCTTGCGCAGGACCTTGCCGGTGGCGGCGTCGACGACCACGTCGAGCTTGCTCGGGCCCTCGGAGTCGCGGCCGGTGACCGTGACCTTCCAAGCGAGCTTCGGCGCGGAGTCGAGCGCGTAGACGACCTGCGAGGCGGCGCCCACGCCGTCCACAGTGGACATGGCGGTCCTGGCGGTGGCCTCCGCCTGCGCCTTGGTGACCGACGCGGTGGTGCTCGCGAGGTCGATCGTGGTGTCCTGGCCGACGGAGGTCTGCAGGACCTGGCCGGTCGAGTCGGTGACGACCACGAAGTCGCCGCCCACGACCGGAATCCCCTTGTAGGTCCGCTCGTAGGGGACGTACTTGAGGCCGTTCGTCGACGAGATGACGTTGTGGCGGACGAACGCGTCGTTCGCGCTGGCGTGCAGCTGCGCGGGGCGGCTGTCGACGAGGCTCGCGGCCGCGTCCACGGCCAGCGCCTCGGCGGTCTGACCGGGAGGCTGGGGCTGGGCGGCGGCGGTCTGCGCGCCCGTCTGGGTCAGGACCGCGGCGGCCAGTGTTCCTGCCGCGGCCAGCACGAAGGTGCGTCTGGCTTGCATTTGTTCTCCTCGTTGCAGGGCGAAGACACCGGCCCTCGGTTGCAGGGGGAGCCGGTGGTTCGTCGAGGTGAATGTGGTGGCGGAGCAGGGAAAGAATGAGTTCCCGGGCGATCGTTAACAAGGACTAACTTATTCACACCTAACTATTCGATCGCATTTGTGGGAGTTGGTGCCGCACATTCCTTTGTAGGGCTTGTCGCCCGGTTTGCCCCGAGAGGTCGTAGTCCTCCAACGGGAAGCTGCGCGCCGCGCGCCGGGCGCCGAACGTCGAGGTCGGCCGCAGCAACGTGGCCTCGCCGTGCTGGTTGAAGTAGTAGCTGTGGGCCGTGGCGCACCGGCCGAGCGAGAAGACGGAGTTCCCGGTGACCTTGGCGCGCATCCGTTCGAGGAACTCGTCGTTGGCGCGTTCGGTCACCTCGAAGACCGTCGCGCCACGCGCGCGCATCGCCGTGAACAGCCGGCGCATGTGCGTCATCTGGCACTCGATCGTCGTGAAGTACGACAACCCGCTGTAGGAGTAGGGACTGTTGAGCGACAGGTGGTTCGGAAAGCCCGGCACGGTCACGCCTTCGTAGGCCTGGAAACGGTTCTGCCGCCACCACGCGCCGAGGTCCCTGCCGTCGCGCCCGATCACCGGGAACGCGGGGAAGTTGACGTCCCAGAGGTCGAACCCCGTTGCCAGTACGAGGACATCGATCTCGGTGCGGCCGTTCGCGGTGGTCACGCCGGTGGCGTCGATGCCGGTGACGGAGGACGTTTCGAGGCGCACGTGCGGTCGCGTGAACGTGCGGAAGTAGTCGTTGGAGAACGTCGGCCGCTTGCAGCCGAACGAGTAGTCCGGCGTGAGCTCGCGACGCAGCTCCGGATCGCGGACCTGGCGGTGCAGGTGTGCGCGGCACCACCACTCGGCGAGCCGGTTCGCCACCCGCAGCTGCCGGTAGTGCACCACCCCGGAGATCATCATCAGCTCCAGGACCGCGCTGCCCAGCCACCGCACGGCCCGCTGCGCGAACGGCAGCCGTGCGAACAACTTCCGCACTGGCGGCGGAATCGGGTGGTCGGGCTTGGGACTCACCCAGATCGGCGTGCGCTGGTACACCGTCAACGCCGACGCCTCGCGTGCCAGTTCGGGGATCAGCTGCACCGCGGTCGCGCCCGTCCCGATGACGGCCACCCGCTTGCCGCGCAGGTCCGTCGGCCGCCAGGCGGCGGTGTGGAGCACCTCGCCGCGGAACGTGTCGATGCCTGCGATGTCCGGCTTCCTCGGCATCGACAGGAACCCGGTCGCGGTCACCAGGTACCGCGCGCGGAACGTCTCCTCGCCGGCCGCGACCTCCCAGTGGTCGTCGCGCCACCGGGCACCGGTCACCGCCACCCCGAACCGCATCGACGGCCGCAGGCCGTACTTCTCGGCGACGTGCGCGGCGTACCGCTTGAGCTCCTCGCCCGGCGCGAACAACCGCGACCAGTGCGGGTTCGGCTCGAACGAGTAGGAGTACGTCGGGGACGGGATGTCCACGGCCAGTCCCGGATAGCGGTTCACGTGCCACGTGCCGCCGAGGTCGTCCTCCCGTTCGAGGACCAGCAGGTCTCCGAACCCGAGCCGCTTGAGCTCGATCGCCGCGCCCATCCCGCCGAAACCCGCTCCGACGATCACCGCGTCGTGCATGCCGACCTCCGAACGGAATCGCGTGTCAGTTTCGGAACCGTATGTCAGTTCTCCGTGTGATCACAAGACTCCGCAGGTCATAGACTCAGCCGCATGAGTGCCGAACCCGTCAGCCGCGCCGAGCGCAAGAAGCAGGAGCTGCGCCGCGAGATCATCGACGCGGCCTTCGACTGCTTCGCCGAGCGCGGCTACCACGCCACCGGCATCGCGGACGTCGCCACGCGGCTCGGCATCGGCCACGGCACGTTCTACCGCTACTTCCAGAACAAGCGGGACATCGTCGACCACGTCGTCGACGACCTGGTCGCCCGCATCACCGGCGCGCTCACCGCCGAGAACGCCCCGGACGCCGTGTCGACGCTCGACGAGTACCGCGAGCAGTCCGCCCGCATCGGCGAGGCGCTCGGCCGCATCTTCGGCGAGGACCCGCGCGTCCCGCGCCTGCTGCTGTTCGAGGCGCCCGGCATCGACCGGGCGATGGCCGACCGCGTCCTCGACCTGTTCGACCTCGCGGCCGGGCTCACCGCCGCCTACCTGACGCACGGCGTCGAGCTCGGTTACCTGCGCGCCGACCTCGACGTCGGCAACACCGCCAGGGCCATCAACGGCATGATCCTCGGCACCGCGATCTCGTCACTGCGCACGCCGGAGGCCCAGGTGGCGCAGAGCGAGGCCCTGCGGCGGCTGATGTACGACGGGATCGCCGCTCGTTAGCCGAGCCAGGCCCGCGCGGCGACGACCAGTGCGTCCACGCCGGTGGTGATCGTCGGTTCGAGGTCCGGCGCGAACTCGGGGGAGTGGTTCATCGGCACGGCCCTGCCGGGCTCGTGAGCGCTGAAGTCCGTGCCGCCGAGGAACCAGAACACGGTCGGGATCCCCGCTGCCGCACCGAAGTCGCCCACGTCCTCGCTGGCGTTGACGACCGCGCCGGGGATGAGGTTGTGCGCGCCGAAGTGGCCGGCGAACGCGGTCATCGTCCGCGCCGTCGCGTCCGGGTCGGACACCAGCACGGGCATGCCGTCGTACCAGTCGAAATCGGGCTCGCGCGGCGCTCCCGACGCCTGGGCCTCCGCGCGCACGATCCGTTCGATGGCGGCGCGCAGGATGCCGCGGATGTGGTCGCTGAACGCCCTGATGTTGATGCCGAGCTCGGCGGTCTCGGGGATGACGTTCTCCTTGAGACCCGCCTGCAGCCGTCCGACCGTGACGACCGCACGCTCACTGGGTGCGATCTCGCGCGAGACGATGCCTTGCAGGCGCACGACGACATGCGCCGCCATCAGCACCGGGTCGACCGCGGTCTCCGGCGAGGACCCGTGCCCGCCCCGCCCGAACAACGTGACGCGCACCGAGTCGGACGCCGCCATCACCGGCCCGCTGCCGTGCGCGATCATGCCCGCTGGCAGCGGCGCGACGTGCTGCGCCAGCACGACCTCGGGCTTGCCGAACCGGTCGAACAGCCCGTCCTCGACCATGTTCCGCGCGCCGACGCCCAGTTCCTCCGCGGGCTGGAAGACCACGAGCAGCGTGCCCGTCCACTCCTCACGGGTCCGCGCGAGCCGTTCCGCCGCACCGACCAGGCACGTGGCGTGCATGTCGTGCCCGCACGCATGGGCGACCGGCACGTCCTCGCCGTGCGCGTTCGTGGCGCGTGCCGTTGAGGCGTAAGGGAGTCCCGTCGTCTCCTGCACGGGCAACGCGTCGATGTCCGCACGGAGCAACACGACCGGACCGTCGCCGTTGCGCAGAACACCCACCACTCCGGTGCCGCCGACCTCGGTCGTGACCTCGTACCCCAGCGGGCGCAGCGCGTCGGCGAGCACGCCGGCCGTGCGGAACTCCTGCAGGGACAGCTCGGGGTGGCGGTGCAGGTCGCGGTACAGCTCGTGCAGGTCGGTCATGCACGCGATCCTGTCACCCGCCGGTGATCTCCGCGGCCGGGAGTGCGGACAGGACGGTCAGCGCGCGCACGAACGCCTCACGGTCGGACGCCGGCAGCTGCGCGAGCACGCGGTCCTCGTTGCGCTGGATGTCGGTCTGGACCGCGGCGTGCTTGCGGCGGCCCTCGTCGGTGATGGCGACGAACCGCGCACGCCGGTCGGACGGGTCGCGGGTGCGTTCCAGGAGCTCGGCGTTCTCCAGCTCGTCCAGCACGGCGATGATGCGGCTCTTGTCGGCGCCGATGAACTCCGCCAGCGCGGCCTGGGTGCGCACCGGCTGCCCTTCCAGGGCGTCGAGCACGACGTAACCCCACATGCTCAGCCCGTGTGCGCGCAGCACCGGCAGTTCGGCGGCGATCAGCGCCCGCTGCAACGGCGCGATCATCGCCGCGAGGTCTCGTCGCCGGGCGTCCACGAACCGGATGATAGCGACCTTGCGCCTTTCGTAAGCTCATGCTTATCGTAAGCGAGTGCATATTAATGAGCTGCTGGGTCGCCACCGTCGCATGGTGGAGGCCAGCGTCGACATCGTTTCGCGGGTACGGACCGACGACCTGAGCCGGGCCACGCCGTGTTCCGAGTGGACGCTCGCCGACCTGCTCGCCCACATGACCGTTCAGCACCACGGTTTCGCCGCCGCCGCACGAGGTCTCGGCGACGACCCGGCGGTGTGGCGCAGCCGGCCGGCCGGGCCCGCCGAGTACGCCAAGGCAGCCGAGGACGTGCTCGCGGCGTTCACGGACCCGATGCCGGAGTTCGACCTGCCGGAGTTCGGGGCCCGTTTCCCGGCCGCGCAGGCGATCGGCTTCCACCTGGTCGACTACGTGGTGCACGGCTGGGACGTGGCGCGGTCGCTCGGCGTCGGCTACCGGCTCGACCCGGACGTGGCGGAGGTGGCGCTGCCGATCGCGCTCGCGGTGCCCGGCGGGGAGGCGCGACTCGTGCCGGGAGCGGCGTTCGGGCCCGCGTTGGCCGCGAAGGGCGACGCGGACCCGCTGGACCGGGTCCTCACGCTGCTCGGGCGGTCGCCGCAATGGCGCTGTGCAGGCGAAATGGGCGCGTTGGTAACGGATTCATAACCGCACCCATCCGTCATGGCGAGGACGCCGAATCACGAGCAGCAACCGCTCGATCACTCCTTGGAGATGTCCCGTCATGAACAAGACCGTCCGCAGCTCCGTCCTGGCCGTCGGCGCCGTCTCGCTCGCCCTGTTCGGCGCGGCGTGCGGTTCGGGTGACATGGCCAGCAGCGGCTCCAGCAGCAGCGCGCCCATGACGTCGTCCTCGATGGCGCCGTCGACGTCGGCGATGGCCGACCCGGCCAAGGACCTCGTCGGCCCCGGCTGTGCCGACTACGCGAAGCAGGTCCCGTCCGGTTCCGGCTCCGTCGCGGGCATGGCCGCCGACCCGGTCGCCACCGCCGCCAGCAACAACCCGCTGCTCAAGACGCTGGTCCAGGCCGTGTCCGGCCAGCTGAACCCGAAGGTCAACCTCGTGTCGACGCTCAACGGCGGCGAGTTCACCGTCTTCGCGCCGGTCGACTCCGCGTTCGCCAAGATCGACGCCGCGACCATCGACAAGCTCAAGACCGACGACGCCCTGCTGACCAAGATCCTGACCTACCACGTCGTCCCCGGCCAGATCTCGCCCGACAAGATCGTCGGCGACCAGAAGACCGTCGAGACCGGCACCGTCAAGGTCAGCGGCACCAAGGACGCGCTGAAGGTCAACGACGCCAACGTGATCTGC
>NZ_DASVFL010000260.1:0-16171 GCF_036380075.1 Lentzea sp.
CGTCCACAGTGCCACCGCGGAGATCACCACGAGGTCCACGAACACCATGTCGATCAGCGGTGATACGACAGTCGCATAGGTCAACAACCCGGTGACACCCAGGAGTTCCCTGACCACGATGCGTACGGGGTTCGCCGGAGCACCGTCCTCAGCGCGAATCCGGTAGCCCACAAGCCATCCACCAATCGTTATACCGCCGGTCGCGGAGGGCAGCACAACGCGCAACACCGCGAGCACGCCGAGTGCCCAGCGCGGATCCGGTGGCAGCACGAGCTTCGCGACGATCAGCACCACCATCGCGTCGGCAACGAGCGCGAGCAGCCGGCGCGGCACCGTCACCGTGCCGAAGGGCGCCGCCGAGTCCTCCGCGTCCGGCACCCTCGGCACCACGAGCGCGACGGGGGCGATCATCCAGCCGAACAGCGCGCCGGCCGTGTTGGAGATCAGGTCGTCCACGTCGGCGATGCGGTACGGGCACGGGTAGTAGCCGAAGTTGCCGGTGTACTGGACGACCTCGACCGCCAGCGAGAGGCCGAGACCGATGGCCACGACGGCGAACGGGCCCTTGCCGTAGGCCTTGCGCAGCACGACGCCCAGCGGGACGAACAACGCGACGTTGAACATCTGCTGGAGGAACGCCGACGACCGCACCATCGCGCCGACGCCGGAGCGGCCGTACGCCGCCATGTTGTTGCGCATGTCCGTGACCCACTGGAACGGGACGGTGGACAGCATCTGGTCGCCCTGGCAGAGCTTCGAGACGTCGGTGGGGAACGGCAGGAAGATCAACGCCAGCGCGACGAGCCCGTAGGCCAGCAGGCCGTACAGCACGAACGCGCGACGCGGTTCGACCCGCCCGAAACGCCAGTAGTGCAACAACACCAGGGGAACGAGCACCAGCAGCCCGACTCCCACGAAAGCCAGGAACCCCGTCCGAGCGGTCTCCCAGTACGACGCCACCATGATTCACCGCTCCGAGCTCGTGTTCGCGCCTGGGGGGATTTGTGCCCAAACCCGTTCTCCGCCAAACACCGGTTCGCGAAGATCCGCCGGACGGTCGCGCGGCGTCGCCCACTTCGCTCAACCGGTCGCGAGGACACGTGGGATGACCGGAGCGGTGACCCCGACCTCGAATAGACTGTCCTTTGTGGACTTCAAGGGCTGGAGTCGCACCATTCGAGACGGAGAGTTCACCCCTGTGAACGAACGGGGGTTCCTTTGGGCCCGCATTTCCGAAAATCTGTGGCGATGGGGAATGTGCCGCGGAGCAAGCCGGTCACGACGTCTGGACACGGCGGCGGGCAGGGACCGGCGAAGTGGGTCTTCGCGGTGCTCGGCGGGATCGCCGTCGCGGCCGCCGCCGTCGCGCTCGCGGCCGCGGGCGTCGGGCCGGCACTCGTCGTCGGCGTCAGCGTGCTGGGGGTGGCGGGCCTCGCCGCCCTGTTCGCGCCGCAGCAGCTGCTCAAGATCTTCGGGGTGGCCGCGCTGGTCGTCGCGCTCGTGGGGTCGGCGGGGGTGCTCGCCGGTGTCCTGAAGTACGGCGAGCGGGAAGCGGCGAGCAGTCCGGCCCTCGGCGCGGTCACTCCCGTCACGACCGAGCAGGGGCCGACGACGACCAGCGGGCCCGTGCGGTCCGGCGAGGGGTGGTACGACCTCGCCTCGCACGAGCCCGTGGAGTCGGGCGACGGTCAGGAGCTGGTGTCGTCGATCTCCATCGGCGTCGGCCGGGAACCGTTCCCCGAGAGCATCCGCGGCTCCTCCGCCTCGTCGGTGGCCCTGCCCGTCAACTTCCGCACCTGGGCGACCGCCGGCCGGTGCACTCGGCTGTCGGTGTGGGTGGGCAAGGACGCGGCCTCGGCGCAGAAGGACGGCACCGGCCAGTTCGTCGTGAAGGCCGACGACCAGGAGCTCACCTCCCGGCAGGCCGGCGCGACCGACGCCCCGCAGCACGTCGAGGTCGACATCTCGACCGTCTCCCGGCTGACGCTGCTGGACGTCCGCGCCAGCCGTGACGCCGCCAACGCCTGGGGCACGCCGCGGGTCTACTGCACCGCCCCTCCCGGTAAGACCCGCGTGTCGTCATGAGCGGACGTCGAACTCCGGCAGCGTCATCGCCGAGTGCTCGGGACGACCGGCGTCGGCGGGCAGTGCCGTGAGCTCGCGCAGCGCCTCGTTGCGCGCCGCCAGCGCTTCGGCCGTGGCGGGGAACAGCTGGGCGTCGCCCTCCGTCACCAGGGCCTGGTTCGCCTCGACGAACGGGCGCGTCTCGCGTTCGTAGGTCTCGAACGCCTCGGTGTGGCCGGCGGCCGTGGCCAGCCTGCCCGCCAGCACGTACGCGCCGACGAGCGCGAGGCTCGACCCCTGGCCGGTGAGGAACGACGGCGCGTACGCGGCGTCGCCGACGAGGGCGACGCGGCCGGAGGACCAGCGCGGCAGGTGGATCTGGCTGACGGTGTCGAAGAACAGGTCGTCGGCCTCCCGCATGGCCTTCAGCAGGTCCGGCACCTCCCAGCCGGCGCCCGCGAACACCGACTCCACCAGGTCGCGCTGGGCCTCGGGGTCGCGGAACGCGCCGAACGGGGCCTCGGCGCGCGCGAAGCTCAGGAACCCGTGCACGCTTTCGCTCTCACCCACCCCGTACAGCACGGCGGACCGGCCCGGTTCGTTCCACATCAGCCCCTCCCGCACGAGGCCGAGGCGGTTGGGCAGGGTGAACCCCGCGAAGCAGTAGCCGAGGTAGTGGTGGAACCGTTCCTCCGGCCCGAACGTCAGCGCGCGCACCCGCGAGTGCAGTCCGTCGGCGCCGATCACGTGGTCGTAGGTGCGCTTCAGTCCACTGTGGAACGTCACGTCGACGCCGCCGTCGTGGTCGTTCATCGCGACGATGGAGTTGTCGAACAGGAACTCCACGTCGTCGCACACGGTGTCGTAGAGGACCTCGGCGAGGTCGCCGCGGCGGATCTCCAGGTCGTCGCTGTCGCTGCGGGTGAGCGTGTCCGCGCCCATCGACGTGATCACGTCGCCGTCGCTGTCGAGGAACGTGATCCGCCGCGTGTCCACGTGGGCCTCCCGCAACCGGGGGAGGAGCCCCATCCGGTCGACGACGCCGAGCGCGGTGCCGCGGATGTCGATGGGGTAGCCGCCGCCGCGCAGGGTGTGCGACTTCTCGACGACGGTGACGTCGAAACCGTGCCGCCGCAACCAGAACGCGAGCGCGGGTCCCGCGATGCTGGCGCCGGAGATGAGGACGGTGGTCATGCGTGCCTCCAGATAACTAACTTAGGTATCCTTTTTGATCGCGCGCCGATCGCTACGGTTGCGCGTGACTGGGACGAGCATATACCTAAGTTAGGTAAGTAGGGCGTGAGATGAGCGAGGGCCTGGACCTGGCGGCGGTGCTGCCGCAGCTGATGCGACTGGGCACCGTGCTCAACCGCAGCCATCTGATAGAGCGGGCGATGGAGCAGGTCGGGATCCCGCTGGACCGCCCCGGCCTGACGGTGCTCGTCACGCTGCGGATGGCCGACCGGCCGCTGCGGGTGGGGGAGATCGCGGCGCGGATGGAGGTCGTCGGGCCGCACGTCACGCGCCACCTGCACGACCTCGAACGGGCGGACCTGGTCCGGCGCGTGGTCGACCCGGACGACCAGCGGGCGCGTCTGGTCGAGCTGACCGACGCCGGGTTCGGGGCGGCCAGCCGCTACCTGGAGACGATCCTCGGCTGGTTCACCGGCGCGGTCGAGGACTGGTCGCCGGAGGACCGGCAGACCTTCGGCAGCCTGCTCAGCCGGTTCGTGACCGACCTCCAGGCGCGGGTCGCGGACCTGGACTGATCCGCGACCCACGCCCGTGTCGGTGGGTCAGGCCTGGACGGGCACCGCGGACTCGCGCGGCAGGCGGCCGAGCTCCGCCGTCGGGCGCCGGAACGTCTCGCGGCCCGTCGCGATCGCGGCCGCGCTCACCGCGCACACCGCCGCCGTGAAGATCGCGACACCGACCCAGTCCTCGCGCCCGGAGCCGATGGCCGCCACGACGCTCGGCGCGAGCCCCGCGATGGCGAACCCGATCTGCGTGCCGATCGCCATGCCGGACAACCGGACCTCGGTGCTGAACATCTCGCCGTACAGCGACGGCCAGATGCCGTTGATCGCCGAGTACGCCACGCCGAACAGCAGGATGCCGAACGCGAACACCAGTCCCAGCGAGCCGGCCGAGATCGACCACAGGTACGGGAAGATCAGGACCGCGCACGCGCCGCAGCCGGCGAGGAACACCGGTTTGCGGCCGACCCGGTCGGAAAGCCCCGCCAGCACCGGGATCGCGGCGAGCGCGACCACGTTGGCGAGGACGCCGACCCACAGCATCGGCGTGCGGGCCAGGCCGATCGTGTTCACCGCGTAGCTCAGCGCGTAGACGGTGAAGATCGTGCTGACCGACGCGATCGTGGCCGCGAGGACGACCCGCAGCACGTCCACCCAGTGCGTCCGGAACAGCACCGCGGCCGGCAGCTTCGCGACCTTGGTGCGCCGGAACGCGGCGGTCTCGTCGATCTTGCTGCGGATGACGAGCCCGACGACCACGACGACCGCGCTGCACCAGAACGGCACGCGCCAGCCCCACGACAGCAGGTCGTCCTGGGGGAGCGCGGCCACCGGCAGGAAGATCGCCGTCGCGAGGATCTGCCCGGCCTGCGTGCCGCTCAGGGTGAAGCTCGTGAAGTACGCGCGGCGGTGCTCCGGCGCGTGCTCCAGCGACATCGAGTTCGCGCCCGCCTGCTCGCCCGACGCCGAAAGCCCCTGCAACAGGCGGAGGACGACGAGCAGGACCGGTGCGAGGACACCCGCCGTGTCGTAGGTGGGCAGGCAGCCGACGGCGAACGTCGCGAAACCCATCAGCAGCAACGTGAAGACGAGCACCTTCTTGCGCCCGAAGCGGTCGCCGACGTGGCCGAGCACGAACGCGCCGAGCGGCCGGGCGAGGTAGCCGACGCCGAACGTGGCGAGGGCGAGCAGGGTTCCCGTGGCCGGATCGGCGGCGGGGAAGAAGACCTTGTTGAACACCAGTGCAGCGGCTGTGCCGTAGATGAAGAAGTCGTAGTACTCGAGGGCGCTGCCGATCCAGGCTGCCAGCGCAGTCTTGCGGGCCATCGATGTGGTCACGGCGTACTCCGATGTACGATCTAGTTAGTTAACACAAAGTGGGATACGCCGCCCCCGTGTGTCAAGAGTCGATTTCAGCTGGTCAGGTAGTCGATCAGCATGTCACCGAGCATGCGTCGGTAGTGCTCGCGCCGGTCGGGGTCGAGCATGTCGCGGCCGAAGATCGCGGCGAACGTGTGCCGGTTCGCGAGCCGGAAGACGCAGAACGAGCTGATGACGATGTGCACGTCGAGCGGGTCGACGTCGTCGCGGAACCGGCCCGCGGCGCGGCCCCGTTCGAGGATCTGCGCCAGGCCGTCGAGCGCCGGGTTCGCGAGTCCCGCCAGCACCTCCGAGCGCGCGATGTGCTCGGCGCGGTGGATGTTCTCGATGCTGACGAGCCGGATGAAGTCGGGGTGCGCCTCGTGGTGGTCGAAGGTCAGCTCGGCGAGCCGGCGGATCGCGTCCTCCGGTTCGAGGTGCTCGACGTCGAGCTCGGCCTCCAAGGACCGGATCGCCAGGTAGGCCTTCTCCAGCACGGCGATGTAGAGCTGTTCCTTGCCACCGAAGTAGTAGTAGATCATCCGCTTGGTGGTGCTGGTCCGCTCGGCGATCTCGTCGACCCGCGCGCCCGTGTAGCCCTTGTCCGCGAACTCCCGCGTGGCAACGTCCAGGATGTCGGCGCGCGTGCGGTCCTTGTCCCGCTGGCGCTCGCCATCGGACGACGACGGTGCGGCCACCGGGCCCCCTTCGATCTGCGGACGACCTGCCAACTCTAGTGGAGCCCTTCCGGACCGCAGGGCGGTGCGCTACCGTGAACTCACTAGTTCGTACATTAGGCCGGGAGGCTGGGTGACCCACTACCTGATCGGGCTGATCGGCTCCGGCATCGGCCCGTCCCTGAGCCCGGCCCTGCACGAACGCGAGGCGGCCGAACTGGGGCTGCGCTACACCTACCGGCTGCTGGACCTCGACGAGCTGGACCGGCCGGTGGGCGAGGTGCTCGCCCTGGCCCGCGCCGAGGGGTTCCACGGCCTCAACATCACCCATCCGGGCAAGCAGGCCGTCCTGCCGCACCTCGACGACGTCGTGCCGGAGGCCGCGGCGCTCGGAGCCGTCAACACCGTGGTCTTCGACGACGGCCGCGCGATCGGCCACAACACCGACGCCACCGGGTTCGCGCGCAGCCTCAGCCGCGGGCTTCCGGACGCCCGCATGAAGTCCGTCGTGCTGCTGGGCGCGGGTGGTGCCGGTGCCGCCGTGGGCCACGCGCTGCTGACGCTGGGCGCGGAACGCCTCGGCGTGCACGACGTCGACCAGGACCGCGCCGACCACCTGGTGGAGGCGTTGCGAAGCAGGTTCGGTGCCGACCGGGCTGTCACGTGCACACCCGAAGCCGTCCGCACGGCCGACGGACTGGTGCACGCCACACCCACGGGCATGGCGGCCCACCCCGGCCTGCCCCTCGACGAGTCGTTGCTGCGCGAGGAACTCTGGGTCGCCGACATCGTCTACCGGCCGCTGGAGACCGCACTGCTGGCCGCGGCACGTTCGCGGGGCTGCCGCGTGCTGCACGGCGGCGGCATGGTCGTGCTCCAGGCCGCCGAGTCGCTGCGCCTGTTCACCGGCGTGGACCCCGACGCCGGCCGGATGCTCGCGCACTTCGAGGAACTGGAGGGGGAACCCGCCCATGCGTCGTGACCCGCGCACCGCCATCGCCACCGTGTGCCTGTCCGGCACGCTGGACGACAAGCTGGCCGCGGCCGCCGCGGCGGGCTTCGACGGCGTCGAGCTGTTCGAGAACGACCTGGTCGCGTCGCGCCGCGGTCCGGCGGAGATCCGGCGGCGCTGCGCGGACCTCGGCCTGACCGTCGACCTGTACCAGCCGTTCCGCGACTTCGAGGCCGTGCCGCCGGACGTGCTCGCCGCAAACCTCCGCCGCGCCGAGCGCAAGTTCGACGTCATGGCCGCACTGGGCGTGGACACCGTGCTGGTCTGCTCGTCGGTCTCGCCGGACGCGATCGACGACGACGACCTCGCGGCCGAACAGCTGCACCTGCTGGCCGCGCGGGCGGGCGAACGGGGACTGCGCGTCGCCTACGAGGCGTTGGCGTGGGGCCGGTACGTCCACGGCTACGAGCACGCCTGGCGCATCGTCCGCCGGGCTGCCCACCCGGCTCTCGGCGTCTGCCTGGACAGCTTCCACATCCTGTCCCGAGGAGACGATCCGCGGGCGATCCGCGCGATCCCCGGTGACAAGATCTTCTTCCTGCAGCTGGCCGACGCGCCGACGCTGCCGATGGACGTCCTGCCGTGGAGCCGCCACCACCGCCTCTTCCCGGGACAGGGCGACTTCGACCTGACGACGTTCACCCGCGACGTCCTCGGCACCGGCTACGACGGCCCGTTGTCGCTGGAGGTCTTCAACGACGTCTTCCGCCAGGCCGACCCGCACCGGACCGCGGTCGACGCGATGCGCTCGCTGGTCAGCCTGAAGGACTCCCTGGGACTGCTGGACGTCCCCGCCGCGCCCGTCCCGTCCGGCTTCGCCTTCGCCGAGGTCGTGGGGGAGCCGGACCTCGCCGCGCTGGGGTTCGCCCGGACCGGCGTGCACCGCTCGAAACCGGTCGAGCTGTGGACGCAGGGACAGGCCCGCGTGCTGGTCAACACCCACGGCGAACCCGGTTCCATCGGGGCGCTGGGCCTGTCCGTCGCCGACCCTGCCGCCGCCGAGCAACGCGCCGAGGTCATGCTGGCACCGCCGCTCGCGCGCACACCCGGTCCCGGCGAAGCCCCGCTGACCGCGATCGCCGCGCCCGACGGCACGCAGCTCTTCCTGTGCGCGGACGACGACTGGCTGGCCGACTTCCTGCCGACCGGCGAGACCGCCGCGGACGCGGGCCTCACCGGCATCGACCACGTCTCCCTGACCCAGCCCTTCGACAACTTCGACGAGGCGACTCTCTTCCACCGCGCGGTGCTGGGCCTGGTACCCGGCCCCACGGCGGAGTTCGCGGCCCCGTTCGGGCTGGTGCGCGGCCGGGGTGTGAGCGGCGGCGGCCTCCGCCTGACCCTGGACTGCGCCCTCGTCCGCCGCGGCGGGTGGGCGCCTGCGGTCGAGGCGCCGCAGCACATCGCCTTCAGCTGCACCGACGCCGTCGCGTCCGCGCGGGCACTGCGGCGGTCGGGCGCGCGGGTGCTGGACGTCCCGGCCAACTACCACGATGACCTCGCGGCCCGCACCGGTCTGCCCGACGAGCGCCTCGACGCGCTGCGGGAGGGCTCCGTGCTGTACGACCGCGACGAGCACGGCGAGTACCTGCACTTCTACACCGAGCTGGCCGGTGCCAGGGTGTTCTTCGAGGTCGTGCAGCGGATCGGCGGCTACCGCGGGTTCGGCGTGGTCAACGCGCCCGTCCGGATGGCCGCCCACCACGAGGCCCGCCGGTCAGCTCAGCCGTGAGCGGTGATCGGCACGTCGATCAGGAGGGGTGTCCGGCGCTGCTCCGCCACCAGCGCCGTGAGCTCGGCCAGCGAGCCGGGGCGCACGGCGTCGATGCCGAAGAACTCCGCCGCCTTCGTGAAGTCGAGTGCGGGCGGCCCCAGCTGGAAACCGGGGTAGCCGGCCTCGCGGGAGGCCGTCGCGTCCCACCGGTCCAGGGTCTCCTTGAGCGTGCGGTACTCGCCGTTGTTCATGACGACGAACGTCACCGGCACCTCGTAGTGGGCCGCTGACCACAGGCCCTGCAGGCCGAACATCGTGCAGCCGTCGCCCAGCACCGCGACCACGGGCCGGTGCGGGTCGGCGAGCCGGGTGCCCACGGCGGCGCCGATGCCCGAGCCCAGGCCGCCGCCGACGGTGTGCACCAGGGAGCCGGGCCTGTCGAGGTCCAGCACCGAGCGGAGCAGGACGCCCGAGGTGATGGCCTCCTCCACGACCACCGCGTCCTCGCTCAGGCCGGCGGCGACGGCGTGCACCGCGGCGAGCGGGTCGAACGGCGGCGGGCCGTACCGGGCCAGCGCCTCGGCCCTGATCTCCGCTCGACGCGTCCGGTGGCCGGTCGTGGTCCGCGGCCTGGCGGGCAGGCGCTTGACCAGTTCGTCCAAAGTGGACTGAAAACCGCCGACGAGCCCTGCCGCCACCGGGAAGTTGCGGCCGATCTCCGCCGCGTCCGTGTCGAGCTGCACCACGCGCACCGAGGACGGCACGGCCGGTCCGGGGGTGTAGTGGTGGGCCATGAACGCGTGGCAGCCCACGACGAACACCACGTCGTGCTGCTCCAGCCGGGCGCGGATGGCCTGGTTGGTGGGTTCCAGGGCACCGGCGTAGGACGGGTGGGACGACGGGAAGTTCACGCCGTCGTGCATCGGCTGGTGGTAGACCGTCGCACCGATCCGTTCGGCCAGCGCCACCAACGACGCGGTCGCGCGAGCCCGGCCCACTCCGTCACCGGCGACGATGGCCGGACGTTCGGCCGAGGACAGCACCGCGACGGCGTCGGCGAGGTCGGGTGCGCCCAGCGGGGCGACGACCGACTTCGCCGGTGTCGCAACGGGAGTGGACTCCTGGAGCAGGTCCATGGGGATCGAGAGGAAGACCGGGCCGGCCGGGGGCTGCACGGCGAGGGCGAAGGCGCGGCGCAGCATGATCGGCAGGTCGTGCGCGTGCTGCACGTCGAACGTGTGCTTGACGGCCGCGCGGGCTAGACCCACCAGGTCGCCGGAGAGCATCGGGTCGCTCGCCAGGTGCCGGCGGTCCTGCTGACCCGCCGTCACGACGAGCGGGGTGCGCGACCGGGAGGCGTTGAGCAGCCCGATCAGCCCGTTGGCCAGGCCCGCCGCGATGTGCAGCGACACGAACGCCGGTCGTCCGGTCGCGCGGGCGTAGCCGTCGGCCATCGCGACGACCGACCCCTCGTGCACGCCCAGCACGAACTCGACGTCGTCCACGCCGGCCAGCGCGTCGACGAACGGCAGCTCCGACGTGCCGGGGTTGCCGAACACCTTGGTGACGCCCTCGTCGCGCAGGATCCGCAGCATCGCGTCCACCGGGGGCAGCATCAGCGTCGCGTCCTCCATGCTCCGCACGCTACGCGCGCGACCCCCTGACCGGCCAAAGTGGACTCGTTTTAGGGGGTCGTTTCTGGGGTCCCCGGACGGCGGGGCGCGACCTACGCTTGCCGTCGCCAGGTGCCGCCGCGTGGCGCATTACCGGCTAATTCCGGAAGAACCTCTGAGGAGCGGCCGGACATGACGTTCCACCCACCAGTGCGTTCGCGGCTGCTCGCCGCGGCAGCGTTGCTCGCCGTCACAGCGATGGGCGGGTGCGCCGCCCCCGGCGGTGCCGCCCGCGCCGACGGCGTGCTCACCTTCTCCACCGGGCAGCAGCCCGACTGCCTCGACCCGCAGGTGAGCCCCGCCGGCATCACCGCGCTGATCAACCGCAACGTCTTCGACTCGCTCGTCGAGATGACGCCGGACGGCCGGTTCGAGCCGTGGCTCGCCCGCAGCTGGACCATCGCGCCCGACGGCCTCGCCTACACCTTCCAGTTGCGCGACGACGTGAAGTTCCACGACGGCACGCCGGTGAACGCCGCCGCGGTGAAGGCCACCCTCGACCACGCCGTCGACCCGAAGACGAAGTCGTTCTCCGCCAAGAACCTCATCAGCGGGTACGCCGGGGCCGAGGTCACCGGTGAGGACGTCGTGACGGTCCGGCTGAGCAAGCCCAACAGCGCGCTCATGCAGGCGCTCAGCACGCCCAACCTCGGCATCCAGTCGCCGAGGTCGATCGAGGGCAACTTCGCGAACCTGTGCTGGGCGCCGGTCGGCTCCGGCCCGTTCTCGTTCGTGCGCTGGGCTCGCAACGAGCGGATCTCGCTGACCAGGAACCCCGCCTACGCCTGGGGCCCGCCGTCGGCGAAGCACACCGGGGCGGCCGCGCTGAACGGCATCGACTTCGTGTTCATGTCCGAGGCCAAGGTCCGGTTCGGCGCGCTGACCAGCGGCCAGGTCGACGTCAGCGAGGCCGTCGAGCCCGCGAACGCCAAGTCGCTCGCGGCCGACGGCACGTGGCAGTACTTCCACAACGTCGAGCCCGGCATGGTCCACTACCTGCTCTTCAACAGCACCAAGGGGAAGCTCGCCGACGAACGCGTCCGCACCGCCCTGATGCGCTCGGCCGACCTGGACGCGCTGGTGCGCACCGCCACGTTCGGCCAGCTCGACCGCGCGTGGAGCCCGCTCTCGCCGACCACGATCCACTACGACCTCTCGACCGTCGGGTCGTGGCAGGTCGACCGCGACCTCGCCGGGCGCCTGCTCGACGAGGCCGGCTGGACCGGCAGGGACGAGGACGGCTACCGCACCAAGAACGGCGAGCGCCTCACGATCAGCTGGCCGTACAACAACGCCACGGCCACCCACCTGGTCGAGACGCTGGCGCAGGGCATCCAGGCCGAGGCCAAGAAGGCGGGCATCGAGATCGTCCGCCAGGGCCGCGACCTCGGCACGTGGACCAACGACCTGCTCAACGGCAACATGGACATGTTCAACTCGAGCTACAGCCGCAACGAGCCGGACGTGCTGAGGTTCTTCTTCGCCACCGGCTCCACCGCGGCCAGCGGCGGCGCGAACCTGTTCAAGATCAACCACCCGGAGCTCGACGCCTGGCTGGTGCACGCCAACACCACCGTCGACGAGAAGGCCCGCGCGGACGACTACGCCAAGGCGCAGCGCTACCTCATCGAACACTCCCTGGTGATGCCGATCTACGTCCCGGCGAAGCTGATGGGCGCGTCCCCGGACGTGCACGGGCTGCGCTTCGACGTCTCCGGCTCACCGCTGTTCTACGACGTCTCGCTGGCAGGAGCCCGCTCATGACCACCGCACGGCGCCTGCTGGGCAGGCTCGTCCTGGCCCTGCTCGTCGTCCTCGGCGCGGCCACCGTCGCGTTCGCCGCGATCCACCTGACCCCCGGCGACCCGGTCCGCGCGATCCTCGGCACGTCCGGGCCGTCGCAGCAGCTGATCGACCAGGTGCGCGCCGAGCTCAACCTCGACAAGCCGCTGACCGTCCAATATGGACTGTACGTGCGCAACGTGCTCACCGGTGACTTCGGTGAGTCCTACCAGCTGCAGCAGCCGGTGGTCCGGCTGATCGGCGAGCAGATCGGCGCCTCGGTCCAGCTGGCGCTGAGCGCGCTGGCCCTCGCGCTGCTGGTGTCGGTGGTCCTCGCCGTCGCGACCGCCGGACGGCGTCCCGCGCTGCGCCGGATCTCCGGTGTCGTCGAGCTGCTCACCATCTCCACCCCGAACTTCTGGGTCGCCGTGCTGCTGCTGACGGTGTTCTCGTTCAAGCTGCACTGGTTCCCGGTGATCGCCGGGCACGGCGTGTCCGGGCTGGTGCTGCCCGCGGTGGCGCTGGCGCTGGGCATGGTCGGCATGTTCACGCAGGTGCTGCGGGAGGGCATGGAACGCGCGCTGGGCGAGCCGTTCGTGCTCAGCTCCCGCGCCCGCGGCTCCAGCGAGACCACGGTCCGCGTCCGGCACGCGCTCAGGCACGCCGTCGTGCCGCTCGTGACGCTGTCCGGGTGGACGGTCGGCGCGTTGCTCAGCGGTGCCGTCGTGATCGAGATGGTCTTCAACCGGCCGGGCATCGGCCGCACCCTCGCCACCGCCATCGCGAACAAGGACCTGCCGGTCGTCAGCGGTGTGGTCGTGATCGCGGCCGTCGTGTTCACCGTCGTCAACTTCCTGGTCGACGTGCTGTACCGGGTGATGGACCCACGAGTGGGGAGGTTCTCCCGATGACCGGACTGCTCACCGTCCCCTCGCGGGTCACCGGCGCGACCAGGAGGCTGCACGTCGGCCTGTCGCTGGCGTGGCTGTTCATCGGCCTGCTGGTGCTCGCCGCGCTGGTGCCGGACCTGCTCGCGCCGCAGCCACCGGACGCGGTCGACCCCGCCATCGCGCTGAGCACGCCCAGCTGGGACCACGTGTTCGGCACGGACGAGCTCGGCCGCGACGTCTACAGCCGGATCGTGCACGGCGCCCGGTTCTCGCTCGGCATCGGCCTCGGGTCGACGGCGATCGCGCTGGCGCTGGGCGTCCTGCTCGGCGTGGTCTCGGCGACCGCCGGCCGGGTCGCCGACAGCGTGATCACGTGGTTCACCAACGTGTTCCTGGCGTTCCCCGGCCTGCTGCTGGCGTTGCTGGTCGTCGCGATCCTCGGTCCCGGCACGCTGAACGTGATCATCGCGATCGGCCTGTCGTCCGTGCCCGGCTTCACCCGGCTGACCCGCGGCCAGGCCCTGGTCGTACGCGACTCCGGCTACGTCCGCGCCGCGATCACGCTGGGACAGCGCAAACCCGCGATCTACCTGCGGCACCTGCTGCCCAACGCGCTGCCGCCGCTGCTGCTGTTCGCCACGCTCTACCTCGGTGCCGCGATCGTCGCCGGGTCCGCGTTGAGCTTCCTCGGCCTCGGCCCGCAGGCACCGACCCCGGAATGGGGCTCGATGCTCGCCGACGGCCAGGACTTCCTCGACGTCGTCTGGCACATCACCGTCATCCCCGGCCTGGTCGTGACGCTGGCCGTCATCTCGTTCACCGTGGCGGGCCGGGACCTGCGCCGCCGTTTCGAAGGGAGGCTGCCGGATGCCGTCCGCTGACCAGCCGGTCGTGTCGGTCCGCGACCTCACCGTCGGCTTCCGCACCGCGCGTGGCCACGTCCACGCCGTGCAGGGAGTCAGCTTCGACCTCCACCCCGGTCGGTGCCTCGCGATCGTCGGCGAGTCCGGTTCCGGCAAGAGCGTCACCGCCCGCACCCTCGTCGGGCTGACCGGCCCGAACGCCGAGGTCGAGGCGACCGGGCTGACCCTCGAC
The DNA here is from genome assembly GCF_036380075.1 of Lentzea sp. Lineage (NCBI taxonomy): Bacteria > Bacillati > Actinomycetota > Actinomycetes > Pseudonocardiales > Pseudonocardiaceae > Lentzea > Lentzea sp. Next base: position 14,024 of record NZ_DASVFL010000260.1, read on the forward strand.
GGGCAGGACCTGACCCGGCTGACCGACCGGCAGTGGCGGTCGGTGCGCGGGCGCCGCGTCGGGTTCGTGCTCCAGGACGCGCTCACCTCGCTCGACCCGGTGCGCACGATCGGCGCCGAGATCGGGGAGGCGCTGCGCAACCACGGCCTGGCGACCCGCGCGACCGTGCACGGCGAAGTCGTGGCGTTGCTGGAGAAGGCCTCGGTGCCGGACCCGGAACGGCGCGCGAAGCAGTACGCGCACCAGCTCTCCGGCGGCTTGCGGCAGCGGGCGCTGATCGCCTCGGCGGTCGCCGCCCGGCCGGACGTGCTGATCGCCGACGAACCCACGACCGCGCTCGACGTCGTGGTGCAGGCCCAGATCCTGGAGCTGCTCGGCGCCGAGAAGGCCGAGGGCACGGCGCTGCTGCTGATCAGCCACGACCTCGCCGTCGTCGCCAAGCTCGCCGACGAGATCGCGGTCATGCGCGACGGCAGGATCGTCGAACGCGGCAGCGCTGAGGCCGTGCTGCGCTCGCCGAGCCACGAGTACACGAAGAAGCTGCTGGCCGCCGTGCCGTCCGCGCACCCCAAGGGCACGCGGCTGGCCGGTCCGCGCACCGGTGAGCCTGTGGTGTCCACGAAGGACGTCGTAACGGGTCCGGTGGTCGAGGTGGACGCGGTGTCCAAGAGCTTCGTCGGCCCGGACGGCGTGCGGCGCACCCAGGTCAAGGACGTGTCGTTCGCGCTCCAGGCGGGCCGGATCCTCGGCCTGGTCGGTGAGTCGGGCTCGGGCAAGACCACCGTCGCGACCATGGTGCTGGGACTGCTGGAACCGGACACCGGATCCGTGCGCGTGCTGGACCGGCCGTGGTCTGGACAGCGCGAGTCGCGGCGCAGGCCGTTCCGCCGGCACATCCAGCTGGTGCACCAGGACCCGCTCGACGCCTTCGACCCCCGCTACACCGTCGAACGGATCGTCGGCGAGGCGCTCGCCGCCATCGGGAGGACCGGAGACCGCCGCGCGCAGGTGACGCGGTGGCTGCACCGGGTCGGCCTCGACGAGCAGCTGCTCGACCGCCGCCCGCGCCAGCTCTCCGGCGGCCAGCTGCAACGGCTCGCCATCGCCAGGGCGCTGGCCGCCGAGCCGGACGTGCTGGTGTGCGACGAGCCGGTGTCGTCCCTGGACGTGTCGGTGCAGGCGCAGATCCTCGACCTGCTCGCCGACCTGCGCGCCGACCTGGGGCTGTCGCTGCTGTTCATCTCGCACGACCTCGGCGTGGTCCGGCACCTCTGCGACGACGTGCTGGTGATGTCCGACGGCGAGGTCGTCGAGGCCGGACCGGTCGAGGACGTGCTGCGCGAACCCGCGCACGAGTACACGAAGTCGCTCGTGGCCGCGATCCCGCGGATCGAGGACGCGTTCCCCGAGGAGAGCAGGGTGACCACCTGATGTCCCGCGTTCTCGCGATCTCCGGATCGCTGCGCACCGGCTCGTTCAACACCCAGCTGCTGCGCGCGCTGCCCGCGCTCGCGCCCGAGGGCATGGAGTTCGAGTTCTTCGACGGGATGGCCGACATCCCGTTGTACAACCAGGACCTCGACGTCGACCCGCCCCCGCCGGCGGTCGCGAGGCTGCGCGACGCCATCCGCGCCGCGGACGGCATCGTGCTGGCGACGCCGGAGTACCTGCACGCGTTGCCCGGCGTGGTGAAGAACGCCCTCGACTGGGCGTCACGGCCGCCGACCGCCCCGGCGCTCACCGGCAAGGGGGTCGTGGTGCTCGTGGCCACGATCGGCCGCACGTTCGGGTTCCGCGGCCTCGCCGAGGCTTCCCAGGTGTTCGCGCACCTGCGCAACGTCGTCGTGCCCGCACCCGAGGTCGTGGTCAACACGGCCCACGAGGTGCTGGTCACCGACGAGGACGGCACGGTCCGGATCACCGATCCGATGGCCGTGGCGCTGGTCCAGGTCCAGCTGCACATGCTGGCGGACCTGATCGCTTCCGGTGCGGCGTCGTCGGTCTCCGACGCCCTCGACCGCCACACCGGCAAGCTGCTTTCCCTGTTCAACGCGAAATCGGGATGACACAAGACTAGGGGGACAACGGAAGTGCGCAGCACTCGAACACCGCTCGCAGGTCTGGCCGGGCTCGCCGCGGCCGCGGCGA
>NZ_DASVFL010000261.1:0-25560 GCF_036380075.1 Lentzea sp.
GACGGTGCTCCCGGCGAGCTCGCGACCGGGACGTTCCAGGATGCCGTCGCTGTAGAGCAGTACCAGGTCGCCTCGTTCCAGGCGGCCGGTGCGGACGATCCCGGGCCCGCGCCCGGAACCGACGCCCAGCGGGCCCGTTCCGGTCACCGGCAGGTAGTGGGTCTGACCGTCGGCGCGCACGACCAGCGGCGGTGGATGCCCGGCGGTGCAGTACTCGAAGGTGCCGGTTGACGGGTCCAGCAGCGCCACGCACACCGTCGCGGCCTTCGCGCCGCGGATGCGGTCGGTGGCCGAGTCGGCGGCCCGGACCGCCGCCGCCACGTCGCCGGTGGCGGCCAGCTGCTCGGACAGCACCGCCCGCAGCTGCCCCATCGTCGCCGAGGCCGCGACGCCGTGCCCGACGACGTCGCCCACGACCAGGCCGACCCGCCCGCCGGGCAGCGTGACGGCGTCGAACCAGTCACCCCCCGCCACGGTGTCGGTGTCGGCGAGCAGGTAGCTGGCGGCGATGTCCAGCCGCGGCACCACCGGCACCCCGGCCGGCAGCAGCTCCCGCTGGAGCTCGAGCACGACGTCGCGGGCTGCCTGGTACCGGCGTTCCGCCTCCGCGGCGCGCCGCTGCGCCTGGAGCCGGGCCCGGACCTGTTCGGTGACCTCGGAGATGAGGATGTTGAGGCCGCTCACCGCACCGTCGCCGCCGGTGACGGGACCGATGGTGAAGTCGATGTAGACGTCCTCCAGCCCGGCGCCGCGGTCGAGCTGGATCCGCCACTCGCGTCCGGCCTGCACGACACCGCTGGTGTACGCCAGGTCGAGGATCTCGAACACCTGCTGCGACAACGCCTCGGCGAACACCTCACGCGCCGGCAGCCCCAGGATGGGCCGGTCCGCGGAGAACGCCCGGTAGGCCGCGTTCGCGGCGACGAACACGTAGTCCTCCCCGCGCACGGTGCCGACGCAGACCGGCAGCTGCTCGAAGGCCTCCCCCACCGCCTCGTCGTCGCCGTAGGTGCGTGCAGCGCGACGATCGTCGTCCATCCGGCAACTCTCCTGACTCCGGCCACCTCGGCGTGGAACCGGTGCCACCCGGTTGCCCCGCATCGGACCAGCCTAGCCAGCGCACCGGAGGGCGCGGCTCAGCGCTCGTCGAGCTCGGCGTGCCGCGTCGTGAGCGTGCCGGCCAGGTCGAGCAGCTTGACGTTGAGCTGCTGGGAGGTCCGGCGGAGCAGGTCGAACGCCTCGTCGGCGGTGATGCCCTGGCGGTGCATCAGGATGCCCTTGGCCTGGCCGATGACGTCCCTGCTGCCGACGGCCCGCCGGAACTGGGCCTGCCTCAGGTCCGCGAGCTCGGCCGCCCGCGCGTGCGCCAGCGCGAGCGACCCGTGCGTGGCCAGCAGGAGCGCCGCGTGCCGGTCGGCGTGGTCGAGCCCGTTCACGTGCCGCGAGTAGACGTTGAGGGCGCCGGACAACCTCTGCCGCCCCTGCGCCGGGAACAGCTCGCAGGACAGGATCGCGTGGAAGCCGTGGTCCACGGCCGCCCCGGCGAACTCGGGCCAGCGGGTCTCCGCGCCCAGGTCGTCGCTCGCCACGTAGCCCGGTCCGTCGCTGCGCGCCGCGTCCACGCACGGGCCTCGCCCGGCGCGGTACTGGACCTGGTCGAGGTCCCCGGCGGCGGTACCGGTCCGCACGGGTGTGTGGAACGTGCCGTCGGGCGCCCGGACGGTCACGCTGACCATGTCCGCGCCGGACACGACAAGCTTCGCGGCATCGGCGACCTGCCGCAGCGCCTCCGCCACCGTCGAGGTGCGCAGCAGCCTCCTGGTCAGCTCCTCGAAGTGGTCGGCCTGGACGTCGGCGACGTCTTCGGCCGGGACCCGCGGCCGGGAGTCGACCCAGACGCGCACCGGTGGCCCGTCCGCGCGCAGCGTCTCCACGGGCGACTCGCCGTAGGCGGCGCGGTAGTGCGCGGCGAACGTGCTCCCGCTGCCGAAACCCCAGCGCGCGCCGATCCCGGTGACCGTGACGTCATGGGGGTCGGCCGCGTGGAGGTCCGCGCGGGCGCCGTCGAGCCGGACGCGGCGCAGGTACTCCATCGGCGTCGTGCCGGCGTGCCGGCGGAACGACAGCTGCACCGCGCGGACGGTGACATGGGCCGCGGCGGCGATGTCAGCAGCACTGATGTCCTTGTCCGCGTTGGATTCGATGAACGCCATCGCCCTCTGCAGAGTCCGGACGTGGGCATCGCCGCCGTCCTTCGGTGTGGGGGCGGCATGCGCGGTGCTCGGGAACGCCCGCAGCACCGATGCCACGAGATAACCGCACGCCGTCGACACGACCAGCGGCGTGTCCTCGACGTCCGGCGCGGCCAGCACGGTGTCGCGCACGTGGTGGATCGCGGCGCGCAACCGGGCACCCGCGGCGGTGTCGACAGGGCGGTGGCTCAACAGCCGGACCTCGCGGCCGGCACCCAGCAACCGGGAGAAGTGCACGGGCGCGAGCAGCGTGACGGTGGCGCGGACGTGCCTGAGCCTGCCGGACGCGGGCTCGACGGGCGGGGCGAAGGAGAAGAGGTCGCCGGGCCCGAACGCCTCCGATTTCCGCCACCCGTGGACCAGGTGGTCGTCGAAGCCACCCGATTCCACATCGCAGAGGAACAGCCTGCCGACCGGCTCGACCTCGTAGGCCAGGTCGGCGGTCAGCTCGAGCTGGTCGACGCTGACCCCGCCGGCGGCGGCCCTGGTGAGGCGCAGCCGCGGCCGGTCGTCGGCGCTGATGATCCGCGTCGGCGCGTACGAGGTGCTGAGGAGCTCCTCGACCTGCCGCAGGTCCGTGCCGGCGAAGGTTCCGCTGTGCACCGCCGACTCCGGCCGGCGCTGCTCGGGCAGACCGGCGGGACGTCCCGCGAGTGCCTAGCCGAGCGTGCCGAACCGCGGCACCACCCCGCTCGGGTCGACCAGGTCCAGCACCGCCGACGCGGCCTTGTCCGCCGGGTCCGGCACCAGCGCGCACTCGACCCCCCGGTCTGCGCAACCGCGGGCGAACAGGACCAGGGCCCGTCCGGTGTGGACCGAGACCATCCCCGCCGCCCGCAGGTCGAGCACGACCAGTCGCGCCGCCGGGACCACCGCGGCCGTCAGCGACTCCGCCAGCAGGTCGGGACCGGCGGCCCCCGTCAGGTCCGGCACGCTCAGGACCAGCACGTCACCGACCAGCCTCCCGCCGATCGCCACGTGGTCCACAGCCCAGCCCTCCGCCCACGGTCCGCGGCCGGAGCACGTGCTCGGCTGAGCACGCGGAAGGCCATCCCTCCATCCCATCAGACGACCGGTCCAGCAGGACACCCGGAAAACGAAGCGTCCACACCGGAAAACGAAGCAGGCGTCGCAGTCACCGGAGAGCGCGGCGGAACGCGACCGCGCTCAGCACTGTGACGACCCCGGCGGCGGCGATGGCGTGGCGGATCGGGACGACCTCGGCCAGCGCGCCCCACACCGCCGGGCCCACGCCCTGCGCGGTCATCAGCCCGGCTGACAGCACCGTGAACGACTGGCCCCGCCGGTTCTCGGGCACCGCGTCGCGGAACGGCGCCGCGACACCCAGGCTGTAGGCGAACCCCGCGCCGCTCAAGGCGAAGAGCAAGCAGCACACCGCGAGCGGCACGTCGAACGCCAGTCCCGCCAAGGGTGCGCCGAGCAACGCGATCAGACCGGGCACCGCCCGTTCACGGGCCGCGGGAGTGAGGAAGCGCGCGACGAGGAACTCCCCGACGATCATGCCGATCGGCAGGCCGGCGAGCATGAACCCGGCGGCACCGGTCGTGAACCCGCGGTCGAGGGCGTAGGAGATGATCAGGCTCTCCGCGCCGACCGCGAACGCCGGTGGCAGCCATTGCACGAGCAGCAGCACCCGCGTCGTCCGGTTCGCCATCAGCTCCCGCGTCTGCGCGAGCCCCTGCCGCACAACGGGTCCGGAGCTGTGGACGGTGGGCAGGTCCGGCAGCAGCAGACGCGCCGCCACCGCGGACACGAGCACGGCACCGGCGCTGAGGAGCAACGAGTTCCGCGCACCGAGGGCGGCCACCGCCAGCCCTCCGGCCGCCAGGCCGCCCAGCTGCGCGAACGACATGGCGATCGACATCACCGAGCGTCCGATGACGTAGGCGTCGCCGTCGAGCACGTCGGCCGTCAACCGGCCCGTGGTGCCGTTCAAGGCCGGTCCGAGGCAGCCGATGACCGTGATCGCGGTGAGCACGACCCACGTCGGCGGCATGAGCAGGCCGAGCAGGCCGGTGGCGGCGCCGGTCAGCACGTAGGTGGCGACGACCAGCGTGCGGGGGCGGACGCGGTCGGTGAGCGGGCCGAACAGCACACCCGTGAACGCCTGCGGCGCGAACGCCAGACCGAACGCCAGCGCGGCCAGCAACGGGGAGCCGGTGCTGCTGAAGATCGCCGTCGACACCGCGACGGTGCGCAGCACGTCGGCGGCGATGGCGACCACGCGGGTGGCCAGCAGCTCCCGGAACACGGGGCGGGTCAGCACGTGGCCGAAGGTCACGCGCGCTTCGGCGGTGGTCATGCCGCCAGCCTCCGGCCGTCCACTCCGGACCACCAGAGATACGTCCACGAACGTAAGGTCGGGACGTGCTCAGGTTCACCGCCGGTACCGACGACCTGCTGGCGAGCAGGTTCGCGATCGCCCCGCTGCTGGAGCTGGACAAGCTGCTGCGCAGGCTGTCCGGCCGCGAGGGCAGGCCGATGCCGCGCGACTGGTCCGACCGCCTGCGCCCGGCCTACCGGCGGCTGCGCGCGGAGACCGACCTGGACGCGGTGCTCGCGCTGTACCCGCCGCACTACGGGGCGGACTTCGTCGCACCGCCACCGCACGGCCTGGCCCAGACCGTCGACGACGACCTCGCCAGGGTGCGCGGCACGCCGTTGTCGTTGGCGCGCAGGGAGATCGCCGAGTGCCTGCGCCGCCGCCCGACCGACGACCCGCGGGTGCTCTCGGTGCTGCGCGACCGCAACGTCGTGGCGCGGATCGCGGACGTGCTGGAGATCGCCTGGCGGGAGCTGCTCGCCGACGACTGGCCGCGGCTGCGGGCGATCTGCGAACGGGACGTCGTGCACCGCGCCGGCCTGCTGAGCCGGGAGGGCTGGGCGGCCGCGATCGCCGGGCTCGACCCGCGGACGCGCTGGCACGACGGCGCCATCGAGATCCAGCTGCGGTACGGCAGCGGCACGGTCGACCTGGAGGGCGCCGGCCTGCTGCTCATCCCGTCGGTGTTCGTGTGGCCGCACGTCTCCGCCTACACCGAGCAGCCGTGGCCGAAGGCTCTGGTCTACCCGGCCCGCGGCATCTCCGCGCTGTGGGAGCCGAGCACACCCGCCGACCCCGGCGCGGTCGGCGACCTCATCGGACGCTCACGTGCCCTGCTGCTGGCCGCACTCGACGAACCGGCCAGCACCACCCAGCTCGCCAGGACCCTCGGAATGGCCCCCGGCGCCGTCGGCGACCACCTCACCGTCCTGCGCCGGGCGGGCCTGCTCGGTAGAGCGCGGTCCGGCCGGTCCGTGCTGTACCACCGCACCCCGCTGGGCGACGCCCTCGCCGCCCAGCAGTGAGTCGACCGCGTCTCGCGCTAACAACGTTGTCATCTGTCCCCGTTGATGTTGACGATCAATGTGGGTCAATACTCGTCAACATCGAATCAACATGGACTTGATTCGTCGACATCGACGCAACGTTGAGCGTCAACGTCGAGCGTCATTCGGCAAGGTGGATGTCCAGGTCGGTGCGGCCGGGCGCCAGGTCCTCCCGCAACGCCCGCGTGCCCGCGTAGTCGCCGTCCCGCAGGCGCCGGAACAACCGCGGACGTTCGCCGTCCACCCCGGCGAGCCTGGCCGCCAGGCGTTCGGCCTCGCGGTCGACCTCCTCGGGGCCGAACGAGTCGGCGTCGTGGACGACGTGCAGGTCCAGCGCCTCGATCCCGACGTACCAGAGCACGCCGTGGGTGATCGGGAACAGCAACGAGTCCAGGTCGCCGCTGATGCCGCGCGGGCCGATGGACCTCTCGTCCTCCCCCGCGGTGACGACGACCAGCGCCTTGCGCCCGGCCAGTCCCCCGTCGCCGTACCGGCGCGGCACACGGAGCTCGGGGTCGTCGTCGCCGTAGGCGAACCCGCTGGTGAGGACCCGGTCGAACCACCCCTTGAGGATCGCCGGCGGCCCGTACCACCACAGCGGGAACTGGAGGACGAGCAACCCGGCCGCCGCGACCTTGGCCTGCTCCGCCAGGACGTCGGCGGGCAGCTGCCCGGTGGCGTAGGCCTCCCCGGCCAGTTCGGCGATGTTGCCGCGGCGGTCGGCCAGGTCGCCCAGGTCGCGGTCGGACAGGACGGGGTCGAAGCCCTGGGCGTAGAGGTCCGAGACCGCGACGTCATACTGCTGCGACAGGGCCTTGGTCCCGGCTTGCAGGAGCCGGTCGTTCAACGAGTCGCGGCGCGGGTGCGCGTACACCCACAGCGCGGTGTCGGGCTTCGGCGGATGAGCGATGGTCATGCAGCCAGTAAAACGACGAACGGGACGGCGAAGAATAGGCGCGCGTCCACCTCGCATGCGTGCGCGTTCACGTCGGGAACCAGCGGCCACGTCAGGAAGCAGCGGCCCGCGTCAGGAGTCGGCGGGCAGGTCCCTGATGAGCCAGCCGGGCGAGTCGAGCCTGCCCACGTGGTCGCCGAGCAGCCGGCGCAGCGCGTCCTCGACGGTGTTCAGCGTGTCCGCGCCGACCTGTTCCTCCCACTGCTCGCGCAGGTCGTCGAAGATCCGCTGACCCTCGCTCCTCATGGCGAGCCCGCGTTCGGTGACGATCAGGCGCATCCGGCGGCGATCGACCGGGTCGGGCTCGCGGCTGACGAACCCGCGCTCCTCCAGGACGGCGACCACCTTCGCGGCGGACTGCTTGGTGATGAACAGCCGGCGCCCCAGCTCGGAGACGTTGTCGGCGCCCGCGAGGATCGCCGTGAGCGCGAAGTCGTGCGCCGGGCGGACGTCCTCGTAGCCCCGTGCGGCCAGCTCGGCGGTGGCGCGGTCGGCCAGGTCGCGGAAGCCGCCGAGCAGCAGCAAGGCCAGGTTGGCGCCGGATCGAGACACCGGCGGAGGGTAGCAAGCAGCTTGACTTCGACACCCAGGCTGTCTAAATTTCGACACCCAAGCTGTCTAGTTCGAGGAGCGGACCATGTCCGTCATCACCCCCGTCGGCGCCACCACCCCGGACGTCACCCACCACCTGGCCGAGGTCAACGGCACCCGGCTGCACTACGTCTCGGCCGGGACCGGCGGCTCCCCGGTGCTGCTGATGCACGGCTGGCCGGAGACGTGGTGGGCGTTCCACGAGCTGATCCCGCTCCTCGCGCGGACGCACCGGGTCTTCGCCGTCGACCTGCGCGGGTTCGGCGACTCCGACACCACCGGCGGCGACGCCGACTCGGCCACCTGCGCCGAGGACCTGCACCAGCTGATCGCGCACCTAGAGGTGGGCCCGGTCCACCTGTCCTGCCAGGACATCAGCGGCACCACGGGTTTCCGGCTCGCCGCCACGCACCCGGCGGACGTGCTGAGCCTGACCGCGGTGGAGACGACGCTCATCGGGTTCGGCTTGGAGCACCTCGCCGACGTCAACAACGGCGGCTCGTGGCACGTCGGTTTCCTCGGTGCCGCTGGAGTTCCGGAGCTGCTCCTGCCGGGCATCGAACGGCGGATGATCGCCGACTGGGCCTACCCGATGATGACGGCCGCGGCCGACGCCGTCACCGACGCCGACCTGGACGAGTTCGTCCGCACCTACGCCCGCCCCGGCGGCTGGAGCGGCACGTCCGCCCTCTACCGCGAGATCTTCGCCAACAACGGCGCGACCAGGGCACTCGCGGAGGCGAGCCCGCTGACCGTCCCGGTGCTCACCATCGACGCGTCCAGCGCACCCTTCACGGAGCAGACCTTCCGCGCCGTCTCGGCCGCGGAGGTCACCTCGGTGCGGCTGCCGGGAGTCGGCCACCTCGTCGCGCAGGAGGCACCGGACCGGCTCGCCGCCGCGATGCTGGAGTTCCTGGCGGGCGTGGACGCGTCTTCCACCCGTTGAGCTCCCTCGGAGTGGATCACACAGCGGCCGGCGCGATCTCCTCGACGAGGACTCGCACGCGGCGTTCGATCTCGTCGCGGATCGGCCGGATCTGCTCGACCCCCTGCCCGGCCGGGTCCTCCAGAACCCAGTCCAGGTAGCGCTTGCCCGGGAAGAACGGGCAGGCGTCGCCGCATCCCATGGTGATCACGACGTCCGAGGCGCGCACCGCGTCGGTGGTCAGCACCTTCGGCGTCTCCCGGGAGATGTCGACGCCGACTTCCCACATGGCCCGCACGACGTGCGGGTTGACCGCGTCGGCCGGAGCGGAGCCAGCCGAGAGCACGTCGACGCGGTCTCCCGCGAGGTGCGTGAGGAAGGCGGCGGCCATCTGGGAACGTCCGGCGTTGTGCACGCACACGAACAGCACGGTCGGACGGCCGGTCATGCGTTCACCGCCGCGCGCAGGAACCCGGCGAGCCGGTCGAGCGTGGCGGGCAACGCCCAGTAGTAAACCCACGTGCCACGTCGTTCGCAGTCCACGAGCCCGGCTTGCCGCAACAGCTTGAGGTGGTGGGAGATCGTGGGCTGAGCCAGGTCGAAGGCCGGTGTCAGCTCGCAGACGCACACCTCCCCACCCTCGCGCGACGCGATCATCGAGAGCAGCCGCAGCCGCACCGGATCGCCGAGAGCCTTGAACGCGGCGGCCAGCTCGACGGCCTGGGAGGCGTCCATCGACCCGAACCCTTGATTCGACACCCTTCTATGTTGACGTTCTTCGATGCAAGGCGCAAGGATGCATCGACAGACATCGATACAAGCTGCTGGACGTCATCGAGGAGCAGACATGAGCGAATCGTCCACCGAACTGCGCGAAGTCGTCCGCCGTCGCTACGCCGCGGCGGCCGCACAAGTGGCTGACGGCAGCACGGCGTGTTGCGAACCCGGGCTCATCGAGACCGACGACAACTTCGGCTCGGCCCTCTACGCGGCCGAGGACCGCGAGACGCTTCCGGTGGAAGCCGTCGCCGCGTCACTCGGCTGCGGCAACCCCGCGGCCGTCGCCGAGCTCCGCGAGGGCGACCGCGTCCTGGACCTCGGGTCCGGCGGAGGGATCGACGTCCTGCTGTCCGCACGGCGGGTCGGCCCGACCGGCAAGGTCTACGGCCTGGACATGACGGAGGAGATGCTCGCGCTGGCACTGGCCAACGCGGCTCGGGCGGGAGCGACCAACGTCGAGTTCCTGAAGGGCACCATCGAGGCCATCCCGCTGCCCGCGGGCACGATCGACGTCGTGATCTCCAACTGCGTGATCAACCTGTCGACCGACAAGCCCGCCGTGTTCGCCGAGACGTTCCGCGTCCTGAGGTCCGGCGGCCGCATCGGTGTCTCGGACGTGGTGTCCGACGACGACCTCACGCCCGGACAGCGGGCGGAGCGCGGCAGCTACGTGGGGTGCATCGCGGGAGCGCTCTCGTTCAGCGAGTACCGGGAGGGCCTGGAGGCGGCGGGCTTCACCGACGTGGAGATCACCGCGACCCACGAGGTGGCCGAAGGGATGCACTCCGCGATCGTCCGGGCGGTCAAGCCCACCTGAGCCCGGCCCCGGCTACCCGCGGTGGGACCGCCAGGCCATCACCGTCAGCCCGGCGAACACCCCGGCGCACAGCACGGCCCCGAGCACGACCAGCGCGACGATGGACCACGTCACGCCGGAGACCACGGCCAGCAACCCGCCGAGGAAGATCCCGACCAGGCCGAGCACGCGCACGGCCCCGCGGGACAGGAACACGAACAGCGAAGGCTTGGACAGCTTCGCGGCGAACTTGGGGTCCTCGTCGAACAGGTGCTGCTCGATCTGGTCGAGCTCGCGCTTCTCATGTTCTGCCAGCGCCATCGCGGGCCTCCTGGTCTGCCGTGTTCCGAACACAGTCGTCCCGTTCCGGCGCTCTGGCAAGAGCGAGAGCGCCGGAACGGAACTCCTAGGTCACTCCTCGCCGAAGGCGAAGTCGCCGCCGTCGTCCTCGAAGACCTCCTCGACCACCTCGCCCAGCACCATGCCGCCGACCACACCGGCCGCACCGGCGGCGACCATGCCGCCGACGCCGGGACCGCTCCGGTGACCATGGTGGCCGTGGTGACCGTGCTGGTCATATCCGTGGTGGCCCCCATATCCGGGCTGGTGGCCGTACCCGGGCTGGCCGCCGAACGCCGGGTTGTAGCCGCCGTGGCCGCCGCCGAACGCCGGGTTGGCGTGGCCGCGCTGCGCGACCTGGGCCAGCCAGCCGTTGATGGCCGACACCCAGTCGGTGCCCTGCGCCTCCTGGTGGGACGCGCTGAAGTGGCCGAACGCGTCGCCGCCGGAGGAGAACATGCCGCCGCGCTTGTCGGCCTCGAGGACCACGTACAGGTCGCGCGGGGTGGCCACGAAGGTCAGCTCGACCTGGCTGACCGAGCCGGCGAACTGGGCGGGCGGGAAGAACTCGATCTCCTGGTAGAAACCGAGCTCCTGCGGCACGCCGTGCAGGCGGCCGGCCTCGACGTCCGCGCTGCGGAACGAGAAGCCGAGCTGCCCGAAGGCGTTGAGCACCGCGTCCTGCGAGGGCAGCGGGTGGATCACGACGGGGTCGAGGTCGCCCTTGTCCGGGGCGCCCGCGATCACGAGCTCCGTGCGCACGCCGACCGTCATGCCGGGCAGCTGGCCGCCGCCGACCGCGGTGATCGGGGTCTCCCACGGGATCGGCAGCTGGAACGGGACGGCCACGAGCTGACCGGCCGGCACGCGCACGCCCTGCTGGACGATCTGCCGGAAGAACTCCGAGACACCGCCGTACTCGTGGTCCCCGTGCTCCACCTCCACGCGCGTCACCAGGGACAGCACGACCTGGCCGATCTCGGCGTCCGCGCTGCCGCCCTGGATGCGCACCTGGCCGGTGACGTACTGGCCGGGGGCGGCGTGCGGCGAGTCGAGCACGGTGTCGACGGACGGTCCGCCGACACCAAACGCGCCGAGCATCCGCTTGAACAAGTCTCCTCCTGCGGGGACTGGGTGGGAGTTACTTCTGCCGCACCGCAACGCGCGGTGCGTCGGTCTCGTCGTCGAAGTCGCCGATGAGCTCTTCGAGCAGGTCCTCCAGCGCCGCGATGCCGGCCACGCCGTCGTCGCCGGACACGAGCGCGAGCTGCGCCCTGTCCGCCTTCATCGCCGTCACCGCCGCGGCGACCGGCATCGAAGCGGACAACGTCAGCACCGGTGCCATGAGTTCCCGTGCCGTCGGGTCGGTGCCTGCCGCCGTGGCGCGCATCGCCTCGCGGATGTGCACCAGGCCGACGAACTCGCCCTTCAGGTCCTTGACCGGGAACCGCGACCGTCCGCACTGGAGGCTGCGGCGCTCGACCGCGCGGGCCGTGGTGTGCTCGGTGACCGTCGAGGTCTCCGCGATCGGCACCATGACCTCGCGCAGAGTGGTCTTCTGCACCTGGAGCATGCGGGTCAGCAGCCGTTGCTGCGCCTCGGGGATGAGGCCGTGCTCGCCGGACTGGCGCACGAGCATGCGCAGGTCGTCCGGCCGGTGCGCCTGCGCCAGCTCGTCCTGCGGCTCGACCTTCATCAGCCGCAGCAGGGCGTTCGTCGTCGAGTTCAGTCCACTGAGGACCCAGCGGACCGAGTGCGCGAACGCCCGGAACGGCAGGGCCAGCAGCAGCGCCGACTTCTCGGGGTGCGAGATCGCCCACGACTTCGGGGCCATCTCACCGACGACCATGTGCAGGAACACCACCAGCACGAGGCTGATCGTGAACGCGATGCCGTACGCGACCGCGTCCGGCAGGCCGGTCAGCTGCAGAAGCGGGTCGAGCAGGTCGGCCACCGCGGGCTTGGCCAGCGCGCCGAGTCCCAGCGTGCACAGCGTGATGCCGAGCTGGGCGCCGGCGAGCATCAACGACAGCTCGCGCACGCCCGCCACGGCGGCACGCGCCGCGCGGGAGGTCTCGGCGTCCTGTTCCAGGCGGTGCCGCTTGGCCGCGATCAGCGCGAACTCGGCGGCGACGAAGAAGGCGTTGAGCGCCAGCAGGACGAAGGAGATCCCCAGTGCCATTCCGATGCTCATCGGGCCTCCTCCGGCACCAGCGCGGTCAGCACGACGGTGTCGGGCACGTTCCGCGACACCGCTTCGACCAGCAGGGACACCTCGCCGAGCGCGAGCTCGTCGCCCACCTCGGCGGTGCGGCCGAGCCGGTGCAGCACGAGGCCGGACACGGTGTCGTAGGCGTCGTCCTCGGGCAGCGCGATGCCGGTCGCGTCCTCGATCTCGTCGAGCCTCATCCGGCCGGGCACCTGCCACCTCGTGTCGTCGACGCGCTCGATCGCGGCCTCGACCAGGTCGTCCTCGTCGTGGATCTCCCCTACGAGTTCCTCCGCGAGGTCCTCCAGCGAGACGATCCCGGCGAAGCCGCCGAACTCGTCGAGCACGCACGCCAGCTGGCGCCGTTCCGAGCGCAGGCGCTCCAGCACGGCGGGGAGCGGCAGCGTCGCGGGCACGACCAGGGCGGTGGACGCGATCCGGCCGATCGGCGTGACGGGGCGCTGCTCGGGCGTGAGGGTCAGCACCTCGGCCAGGCCCACGACGCCCTGGATGTCGTCGAGGTCCCTGCCCACGACGGGGAAGCGCGAGTGCCCGGTGTCGAGCAACTCGACCACCCGTGACGCGGGCTCGTCGACCCGCACGGAGTGCACGTTCACGCGCGGCGTCATGGCCTGCTCGGCCACGAGCTCGCGGAAGTCCAGTCCGCGGTCGAGCAGCTGGGCGAGCTCCGGGTCCAGGTGGCCCTGGTCTCCCGCGTCGCCCACGATCTGCTTGAGGTCCTCGGGCGTCGCGCCCTGCGGGAGCTCCTCGACCGGCTCGATGCCGATCGAGCGCAGCAGCTTGTTGGCGGTCGCGTCGAACAGCCGGATCACCGGCCCCGCGATCTTGAGGTAGACCAGCGTCGACGAGGCGAGCCACTTGGCCAGCGCCTCGGGCTTGGCGATCGCGAGGTTCTTCGGCAGCAGCTCGCCGAGCACCATCTGCACGACCGTCGCGAAGGTCAGCGCCACGGCCATCGACAGCGGGACGCCGAACGACTCGGGCAGCCCGAGCAGGTTCGCGAGACCCGTGCCGAGCAGCGGTTCGGCCACGTAACCGACCAGCAGCGCGGTGACGGTGATGCCGAACTGGGCTCCGGAGAGCATGAACGACAGCTTCTGCGTCACCCGCAGCGCGCGGTCGGCGGCCTTGTCGCCCGCCTCGCTCATCTGCTGCAGCCGACCGCGGTCGACCGCCATGTACGCGAACTCCTGGGCCACGAAGTAGCCGGTGGCGGCGGTCAGGGCCACGATCGCCAGCAGGCCGGAGAAGATCAACATGCCGCACCCGCGGCACTCGCGACGTTCAGCCGGGCTCGCCCCGGCGCACTACTACAGCCGTCTACGTCGGCTTCATCAGGCATGTTTCCAACAGTAGCACGTAGCACTGTATGGTTGGCCAGAGGAGGTGCCCGTGAGCGAAGCCTTGCTCAAGATCGGTGAACTGGCCGCACGAGCCGGCGTCAGCATCCGCACCGTCGACTACTACACGACGCTGGGCCTGATCAGCCCCGCACAGCGGACGGCGTCGAACTACCGCCTCTACTCCCCCGCCGACGTCGACCGGATCCACCTGGTTCAACGTCTGGAAGTCCACGGAGTTCCCCTGGACGAGATCTCCACGGCGCTGACGGCCCGGCAGGCCGACGTCGCGGCGATCCTGGACCGCATCGACGTCGACCTGCAGACCCTGCAGACGGCGGCGGACGGCGCGGCACCCGAGATGCAGGGCCTGCTCGCGGTCATCGCGACGCGCGTGCACTCGTTGATCACGATCGCTCTGCAGATCCCGCCGGACACGCTGCTGCCGTAACAGCGTTCCCGGGCGGGGCTGGGCGTGCGGGACCATGGCGTCCATGGAGCAGCTCGGTGAGGCGTTGCGGGCGTGGCGGGACCGGCTGGACCCCGCGGCGGTGGGCCTGGCCCACGGCTCACCCCGCCGGGTGCCCGGCCTGCGGCGCTCGGAGCTGGCGACGCTCGCCGGCATCTCGGTCGAGTACGTGGTCCGGCTGGAGCAGGGACGGGTGGCGACGCCCTCGGCGCAGGTCTGCTCGGCACTGGCCCGCGCCCTGCACCTGTCCGACGACGAGCACGCCCACCTGCTGCGCATGGCGGGCCACGCGGCGGACCCGAGCCGCGTGCCGCGGATGATCACGGAGAGCCTGTACCGGATCGTGGACCAGCTGGCGGGCAACCCGCTGGCGATCTACGACGCCACCTGGCAGCTGCTGCACTGGAACCCGCTGTTCGCGGCCACGTTCGGCGATCCCACCGTCCACGGCGCGCACGACCGCAACGTGCTGGTGTGGCAGTTCCTGGGCGAGCTGCCCGGCGTGCGGCAGACGGCGGCCGAGCGGGCGGCGTTCGAGGAGTCGCTGGTCGCCGACCTCCGTGCCACGACCAGCCGGTACCCCGACGACCCCGACCTGGCCGCGCTGGTGTCGCGGCTGGGCGCGAGCCCGCGGTTCCGCGAGCTGTGGGAACGCCGGGCGGTGGGCGGCCACCAGAGCGCGCACAAGCTCGTGCGGCACCCGGAGGTCGGCGACATCGCCCTGAACTCCGACATCCTCACCACCCAGGACACGAACCTGCGTCTGGTCGTCTACACGCCGCGGCAGGGCACCGACGCCCGCGGCAAGCTCGACCTCCTCGCGACCATCGGAGTGCAGCGCATGTCCACCCTGTGACCGGCGACCTGGGTGGTACGCGCCGTACCAGGAAGTGCCGTAGCTCCCGCCGTTCCTCCTGACGGCCAAGCATGGAGTGCGTGACCAGCGCACGACCGCGCTGGTCGAACCAGGAGGAGCGGCATGACCACCACGTTCATCACCGGGGCCAACAAGTCACTCGGCTTCGAGACCGCCCGCCGGCTCGTCGAGGCGGGGCACACGGTCCTGCTCGGCGCCCGTGACCCCGAACGCGGCCGGGCCGCCGCCGAGTCGCTCGGTGCCCGGTTCGTGCGGATCGACGTGACCGACGACGCCTCGGTCCAGGCTGCGGCCGCGGACGTAGCCGCGCACGAGGGGGCGATCGACGTCCTGGTGAACAACGCCGGCGTGCTCGGCAGGGTCGGCCCGGTCGAGGAGTACACCGCCGCCGACATGAGCGCCGTGCTCGACGTGAACGTCGTCGGGCTCGTGCGCGTCACGCACGCCTTCCTGCCGCTGCTGCGGAAGTCGCCGAACCCGGTGATCGTCAACGTGGCCAGCGGCATGGGCTCGTTCGGCATGACCCAGGACCCGGAGCGCGTCGAGTCGCGGTACGCCCTGCCGCTCTACTCCGCGTCGAAGGCCGCGGTCACGATGCTCACCGCGCAGTACGCCAAGGAGCTGAAGGACGTGAAGGTCAACGCGGCGGACCCCGGGCAGACCGCGACCGACTTCACCGGCGGTCTCGGCCACACCGTCGCCGAGGGCGCGGAGGCCGTCGTGGCGCTCGCGACGATCGGCCAGGACGGGCCGACCGGGCAGTTCCTCGACCGGACCGGCCGCCTCCCCTGGTGATCTAGCGCGGACGGACGCCCTCCAACGCGAGCGCGGCGAGCCGGGCGGCGTCCCCGGCGTCACGGGTGGCCAGCGACACCGCGGTGACCAGCGTCAGCAGGTCGTCGACGTCGACACCCTCGCGCACCGCGCCCGCCTCCTGCGCCAGGCGCATCAGGTCGTTGCCCGCCTCGCGGAGCATCACCTCGCAGCTGCTGTCCGCGGAGGTGTGGAGCAACGACTCCGCGAGCCCGCGGGTGGTCGCGCCGTGGACCGCGAGGTCGCACAGCCAGTCCACCAGGGCCTGTCCGTGGTCGGCGGACGTCGCGAGCCGGCGGGCTTCGGCGCAGAGCGCCTCGACCCGGTCGTGGAAGACCGCCTCCAGCAGCGACTGCCGGGTCGGGAAGTGGCGGTGCAGGGTGGCGGAACCGACCCCGGCGTCACGGGCGATCTTCTCCAGCGAGGCGTCCGCGCCGCTCTTCGCGATCTCGGCCTCGGCCGCCGCCAGGATCAGGTCGTAGTTCCGCCGGGCGTCCGCTCGCACGCCGCGGACTCTACGAGGTCGCCCGCACGTCGACCACGTACTTGCCCCGCACCCCGCCCGCCTCCAGCAGGCGGTGCGCCTCGGCGACTTCCTCCAACGCGAACGCCCGATCGAGCACCGGACCGATCACCCCCGGCCCGGCCAGTTCGCCGAGCCGCGCGAGGGTCCGCGCCGACGGGTTGTTGCTGAAGGACAGGATCGGCCGCGGGAGAGCCCTGCCGAGCACGGTCGCGGCGAGCGAGCTCACCACCGCGTCCGGCGCGATGGCCAGCGCGACCATCCGGCCGCCGCGGGTCAGCCGCCGCCGGTACGCGGGCAGGTCGGTTCCCACCAGGTCGACGATCACGTCGAACGGGTCCAGGTCGCCGGGCCCGGTCGTCCGGTAGTCGACCGCGACGTCCGCGCCGAGCGCGCGCACCCAGTCGAGGTTGCGCGCGCTCGCCATCGCCGTGACGTGGGCTCCCAGGTGCCGGCCGAGCTGCACGGCGGCGCTGCCGACGCCGCCGGTGGCGCCGCGGACGAGCAGGCGTTCGCCGGGGCGCAGTGCCGCCTTCTCCTCCAGCGCGGTGATCGCGGTCGTGCCGCTGACCGGCAACGATCCCGCCGCGACCGGGTCCAGTCCCGCCGGCAGCGGGGCGAGCCGGTCGCGCGGCACCACGACCTTCTCCGCGATGGCGCCGAACGTGCCGTGCGGCATCAACCCCCACACCGCGTCGCCGGGACTCAGCTCGACTCCGGCCCCGACGGCTTCCACGCGTCCCGCGAACTCGTTGCCGCTGCCCTGCGGGAACCTCAGCCGCATCACGCGGCGCAGCTTGCCCGCCCGGATGGCCGTCTCGCCGCCACCCACACCGGCTGACAGCACCGCGACCAGGACCTGCCCGGCCCCGCCACCGGCTCCGGCACCTCGCTGACGTGCAACACCTCGGGGCCGCCGTAGCGGTCGTACTCGATCCTGCGCATAACTGGGGTACCCCTCCACTTAGAGGGACGAGCATAAGTGGAGGGTCACCCCAGTTGGCAAGTGCGGCTGCGTCACACGGTGTTCTACGAGCACAGCCCCGTCCGCCGCGGCGACCCGCACGCCGATCCTGACCGCGATCCACTCGGACACCGAGTAGATCGACAACAGCCGCTCGACCAGGCACGCTGGCGTGGGAGCGAAGAGGAGTGAGACGGATGGAAGCCAAGACGGAACTGCGGGACGGCGCGGTGATCCTCGAGGTCACCGGTGAGATCGACTCCTACACGGCGCCGCTGCTGGACGAGCACCTGGACGAGGCGTTCGCGCAGGCGAAGGAGGGCGGCCACGTGGTCGTCCTGGACATGAGCGGCATCTCCTTCCTGGCCTCGTCCGGGCTGTCCGTGCTGGTGGACCACCACCTGCGCGGCGCGGACCGGGGCACGGCGCTCCGGATCGTGACGCGGCCGGGCAGCGCTCTGCGGGCGCTGCGCGCGACCACGTTGAACGAGCTGCTCCAGCTCTACGCCAGCGTGCCGGAGGCACTGGGGGTCCGCTGAGCGGGCCGCCGGGTGAGCAGGATCCCGCCGACGACCACGCACCCGCCCGCCAGGGTGTGCCAGCCCACCGGTTCGGCCAGCAGGAACGCGCCCAGCATGGTGGACCACAGCGGTGTGACGTAGGTGACGGTGGCCGCGACGGTCGCTCCGGCGTCGCGGATCAGGTCGAGGTTCAGCACGTAGGCGTAGCCGGTGCCGACCGCGCCCAGTGCCAGCAGCGCGAGCACGGCGGGCAGGCCCGGCCACGACGGCGGACCTGACAGGAGCGGGGCGGCCGCACCGAGCTGGAGGGTGGCGCAGGTGATCTGCACGGCGGACACCGCGCTCGCCCGGTGCGGCCCGGCGGACAGGAACCGCCGGGTGCAGGCGAACCCGGCGCCGTAGCAGGTGGTGGCGGCGACGCAGGCCAGGCCGCCGGTCAGGACGTCGCCGTCCAGGCCGCGCCACACCCCGAGCAGCACCAGCACGCCCGCGAACCCCAGCAGCAGGCCCGCGAGGCGGGTGCGCGTCACCCGCTCCCCCGGCACGACCAGCAGCGCGAACGCCAGCGTCGTCAGCGGTGTCGTCGCGTTCAGCACGCCCGCCGGCACCGAGTCCACCCTGGACTCGCCGAACGCGAGCAGCGTGAACGGCACGGAGTTGAGCAGGACCGCCACCACCGCCGCGTGCCCCCACGTGCGCAGGTCGCGGGGAACGGCCGCCCCCTGCACCGCGCAGATGCCCCACAGCGCCAGCGCGCCGAACAGGCAGCGGGCCAGCGCCACCTGCACCGGCGGCACCCCCGCGTCCACCGCCACCTTGATCAACGCGAAGCTGCTGCCCCAGATCGCGGACAGCAGCACGAACTTCCCGGTAGACCCCACGGCGCGAGCATCACCCCGCCGGGGATCATGAGTCCAACAAGTGGCGGCCGACGGGCCATGAGAGGCGCTCATGACGGTGAACTTCGCCCAGCTCCGGGCGTTCCTCGCGGTGGTCGACGAGGGCGGGTTCGGTGCGGCGGCCGACGCGCTGGGCATCACGCAGTCGGCGGTCTCGCACGCGGTCGCCTCGCTCGAACGCTCGCTGGGCCACCCCGTGCTGTCGCGGCGCGGGCGGAGCACGCCGACCTCGTTCGGCGAGGAGCTGCTGGCCCATGCCCGTGCGGCGGTGTCGGCGTCGGCCGCGATCACCGACCTGGCCGAACGCCGGCGCGGAGGGGCGCGGGGCACGATCCGGCTCGCCGCGCCGCCGACCGTCTGCCAGGGCCTGCTGCCCGAGCTGCTGACGCGGTGGCAGGCGGAGTTCCCGCAGGTCCGCGTCAGGGTGTTCGAGGGCGAGGACGACGAGGTGGCCGAGTGGCTCGCCGGCGGCACGGTCGAGGCCGCGGTCCTGGTCGACCCGCCGCCCGGTCTCGGTGTGCAGATCGGCGAGGACGCCTTCCACGCCCTGGTGCGCACCGACCACCCGCTGGCGGGTCAGCCGCGGGTCGGCGTCGCGGACCTGGCCGACGACCCGTTCCTGCTGTCCCGCGGCGGCTGCGAACGGCACGTGCGGCAGGCCCACGCGGGCCATCCGTTCACCCCTCGGCACCGGGTGCGCGAGCTGGGCACGCTGCTCGCCATGGTCCGCGCGGGCGTCGGCGTGTCGCTCGTGCCGGGTCTGGTGGCGGCGATGCTGCCGGCGGACCTGGTCATGCTGCCCCTGACCGAACGGGTGGCGCGCAGGCTCGTCCTCAGCGGTCCGGCCGGTCGCGAATGGCACCCCGCCGTGACCGCGCTGGTGGACTCGGTCAGGCCGTCGGCACCCGTCCCCTGACCATCTCGCGCGGCAGCTCCACACCCCGTTCCCCCGCCCACACCAGCGCACGGGCCAGCGAGGACTCGCCGGCGAGGGTGGCCGCAGCGGGCTTGACCGGGCACCGCCGCCACTGCGCGGCGTTCAGCACGAGGTGGTCGACCCTGGGCAGCGACTCGACGTCGACCTCGGCCTTGGACGCGTCGAGCACGCGCAGGCCCGGCAACGCCGGGAGGTCGACGAACGCGCCGTCGACCACGACCGCCGCCAGGGTGTCGCACACCGGCAGCTCGATCTCGTACCCGCTCGCCTCCACCCGTTCCAGCGGCAGGTGCGCGAGGGCGCCGAGCCGGACGGACCCGCCGCGCACGACGGTGAGCCGCCGCAACGAGGTCAGCCGGGCGAGCAGGCCGAAGTCGAGGTCACCGGGTTCCCGGAGCGTGAGCTCCTGGAGGGTCGTGGGCAGCGCCGCGACACCGGCGGGCCCGCGGTCCGCGACGTCGAAGTGGTCGGCCAGGCCGTGCGTGCCGGGGTAGGAGTCGGGCAGCGCCAGTCCCGCCACGGAGGCGGCCAGGTAGGTCAGCGGTCCCTCGTTGGACAGCTGGATCACCTGCCCGACTCGGCCGCGGGGTCCGGGCGCCAGGTCCACGCACAGCGTGTCGCCCCAGTCGTTGGAGCCGATGGGCACCCACCGCGGGTGGAACCGCACCGCCCGCACGGCACCCGCGGGTCCGGCGTACAGCACGGGCAGCTCCCACCCCCACGGGTCGTCGTCCTCCATCGCGACGAACATCTGCCACGTCAGGAGGACCTCGTCGGGCGAATAGAGGTTGATGTCCTCGTCGACCTCCGCGCGTCCCGCGTACAGGTCGTGCACCTCCGGGGGCAGCGTCACCCCGATCGCGGTCTCCACCTCGGCCAACGACGACACCTCGCGCCGGACAGGACGCTCACGCGGTGTGACCAGGACGGTGTAGGTGGGCGGGAGCATCGTGGTGCCCTGGATGACGTCCCTCGTGACGAGGGCTTCGAACGTGCCGTCGGCGTCGACCCTCATCTCGAACACGGCCGGGCGGTCGAGACCGACCTGGCGCAGGCTCGTCAGGCCCCAGAACGAGAACACGTGCTGTTCGGACGGTCCGGCCGTCAGCCGGTGGGAGCTCCCGCCGCCGCTGCACGACGCCCGCAGCGTCAGGAAGCCGAAGCCGGGTTCGACGGTCGTGATGAGCTCGTGCGCGACAGCCGCCAGCTCCGCCTGCATGGTGTTCTCCCGTGATCGTTCCCCGGTGCGGGAGTGGGAGCTTCACACACGGCGGCGCAGGTCGTCCACGCGGTCGCACACTTCCGCGGCGCAGGGGCGCACCCGGACCTCGAGGTCGTGGCTCCAGACCTCGTCGGCGTAGTGGCGTTCGCGGTAGAGGTCCCTGGCGTGCTCCAGGACGGGGCGGTGCTCCGCCGGGAGCCGGGCGATGGCCCAGTCCGCGGCGGCGTCCTTGGACCGGATCTCGCCGGTGGCCAGGGTGACCCAGACGCGGACCAGGGTCAGCAGGACGTTGCGCGCGTCGCCGGCGAGGTCGTCGAGGAGCGCGGGGATGCCCGCGACGCTCGCCAGGACGAGGTCCGCCTCCGGCACGGGGTCGAGGAGCTCGGCGGGCGGCGGTCCGGTGAGGGGACGCCCGCCCGCCCGCACCGCGGTGAGCGCGATGGCGAGATCCGGCATGGGACCGGGCGGGGGTGGCCCGTCCCGCCGGAGCTCCTCGCGCAGCCACTCGCCGAACAGGAAGTCGCCGACCGGGGGGGAACCGCCAGGGCCGGACCTCGGACCGGACCACGACGACGAGCTCGACGGGCCGCGCCGGCGCGGCCGCACCGGAGATGTCCAGCAGGCCGTCGACGAGCGCCTGCCTCATGCCGCGGTCCAGGCTCCGCCGCGCGACGACCAGGACGTCGAGGTCGCTGGCCGGGCGCAGGCCGCCGAGGACGGCGGAGCCGTGCAGGTACGCGCCCAGGAGTTCTGGTCCCAGGACGCGGCGGACGAGGTCGGCGGTCTGCGCGAGTTGGTCCACCGCGTCAGTGTGGAGGGTCAGCCCACCCGCTCGCCGGCGAAGTGCGCATCGCTCAGCGCGATCAACCTCTCTTGCGTGGAGCGGTCGTGGGACACCGGCGGGGTGCTCGACTCGGCGGAGCGGTTGAAGTACCGGCCGGTGACCCCCGCCAGCCCGGGGTCGGTCGCGAGCCACGTCGTGGTCCTCGCGCCCTCGGCAGGCGTCAGCAGGGTGCGGCGGATGAGTGAGCGCGCCGGTCGCAGCAGTGCGGGCACGAGGTCGTCGATGATGCCGGTGGCGACGATGCCGGGATGCAGGGCGTTCACCGCCACGCCGTCGGCGGCGAGCTCACGGGCGAGGGCGTAGCCGGCGGTCACGGTCATGAGCTTGGCGCGCGCGTAGGCCTCGAATGGCACGAAACCGGTGGCGGGGTTGAGTTCCGCGAGATCCGTGACGCCGTCGAGGTCGAGGGTGGCCGGGCGCGGCCTGCCGGGGAGCTTGACCTGCCGGGTGTCGTTGAGGGTGTCGCTGGCGACGTTCACCACGCGCGCCCGGCCGCGTCGCAACGGCCCGTCGAGCAGGGTGGTGAGGCCGTAGCCGGCGAGGTGGTCGAGCGCGACGTGCATCTCGACGCCGTCCGGCGACACGCGGTGGCCGGAGAAGTGCGCACCGGCGTTGTTGATCAGGATGTGGATCCGGTCGTAGCGGGAGGCGATGGTGTCCGCCGCGGCCACGACGTCCGCGCGCCGCGTCAGGTCTCCCGTGACGACGTCGAGTCCTGGAGCGACGCGGCCGGGGTCGCGGGCGATGGTGACCACGCGGGCACCGGCGCCGAGGAGGTCGGCGGCGATGACCTGGCCCATGCCGCCGGTCGCGCCGGTGACGACGGCGACCTGGCCCGTCAGGTCCGGGATCGCGGCGCTCATCGGGTGATCCTCGGGCGGGAGTGGGTGTACCGCGGGTTCTCGGCCTCGTCGAGCAGGAACGCGGCGAGGTCGGCGCGGCCGATGGAGCTCCACAACCGGATCGGCAGCTCGGTGCCGGCCCGGTACCCGCCGATGTCGTCGTCCGACAGCTTCGGCGGCCGCGCGATCGTCCACTCCAGACCGGAGCCGGTGATGAGCGGTTCCATGGTTTCCTTGTCGCGCATGCGTTCGGCGACGTTCGCCCACACCGCCAGCGAGTACATCGACTTGTCGTGCGTCTCCAGCACGCCGTGCGCGCTCACCGCGACCAGCCTCGTGACCCCGGTCTTCTCCATCGCGGCCACCGCCGACCGGATGCCGTCGGTGCAGACCGTCGTCGGCCCCCTCTCCGCTCCCCCGAGCGCGCTGATCACCACGTCCGCGCCCGGCAGTACGCCGGCGAGGGCCGAGACGTCGGTGACCTCCGGCCACACCACCTCGTCGAGGTTCTCGTCCGGCGCGAACGACCCCGTCCGGCGGACCGGAGCGATCACCCGGTGCCCGCGCCGCAGCGCCGTGGACACGACGTGACGTCCCGTGGCGCCGGTCGCGCCGAGGACGACGACCGTCATGTTTGATACATTCTGTCTCATAGTGACGAGCATGCCCGTCCGCCGCGCTACGAGTCAAGTTGTCTCATAAGATGTCGTCGTGACCAGCGAGACGGACCCCCGGTCCCTGCGGAGCCGGGAGGCGATCCTCAACGCCGCCCGCGAACTGTTGCTCGAGAACGGCCCGACGGCGGTGACGCACGTGCAGGTCGCCGAACGCGCACGGGTCGGCCGCGCGACGGTCTACCGCCACTGGCCGCAGGCCGAGGAGTTGCTGGTCGAGGTCATGGCCACCGTGCCGATGCCGTTCCTCGACAACCCCACCACGCCCACCCGCGAGTGGCTGGTGCGCGAGCTGACCGCGATCGCCCGGCAGCTCGAGCTCGACGACGTGCGGGCGGTGTCCACGACCCTGGCCAACGCGGCGCTGTGGGACGAAGCCATGGACGCGCGGCGCGCCCAGTTCTCCGGTGTCCTCGCCGACCGGCTGGCCGCAGCCCTCGACGACGCCCAGCGGCGCGGCGAGGTCGTCCTCGCGCTCGGCAGCCGTGACGCCGCCGCCATCGCGATCGGGCCGCTGTACTACCGCGGCACGATCGAACGCGCCCCGGCCGGCGCGGCCCTCGTCGAGGCCGCCGTCGCCGCACTCGGCACGTGGACCACCGGCTAGCGGACCTCAGACGCGCAACGGCAGCCGGACGGGCGGCGGCAACGGCGCCGCGTCCGGACCGGCGCGGAACGACTGGATCACCAACGCGGCCAGCCTGCGGGTCGCCGCGACCTGGCCGGCGGCGGACTGCGCGCGGATGCCGTTGCCCGCCTGCATGGTGAGCACGATGTCCTCCAGGACGATGTCGTCCCGCAGCTCCCCGCTCTCCTTCGCGCGGCGGATCAGCTCGAGCATGCCGCGCAACGACCGCTCGCGGTCGGCGGCGAACTCGGGGCGCCGGGACAGGTGCGTGAGGACGGTCCGCACCCGCGGATCGCCGCCGTGCGCGGTCAGCAGCTTCTCCACCGTCAGCGACAGCCCCTGCCACGGGTCCGTCGCCGCGAGCCCCTCGTCGACGGCGGCCGCGCACACGGTCATGTCCTGGGCGAAAGCCGCGGTGTAGAGCGCCATCTTGGTCGGGAAGCGCCGGTAGACGGTGGCGGTGCCGACCCCGGCGCGGCGGGCGATCTCGCGGATCGGCACCGAGAGGCCGTCGGTCGTGAACGCCAGCCGGGCGGCGGCGAGGACGCGGTCGCGGTTGTCGTCCGCGTCGGACCGCAACTGACGCAGTTCGCTTGCCACGCTCTCACTTTAGCCGCGTGCGGGCCGGGCTCCTCCTACGTTCGCGGTCATGAGAGCAGTCCTGTTCAGCGAGTACGGTCCACCCGGGGTCCTGCGGGTCGCGGACGTGCCGCGGCCGCACGCCGGTCCGGGCGAGATCCGCGTCGTCGTCCGCGCGTCCGGCGTGTCGCCGGGCGAGGTCCGCGTCCGCTCCGGCGCGCTGCGCGACGCCTTTCCGGCCGCGTTCCCGTTCCGCACCGGCTACGACGCCGCCGGGGTGGTGGACGAGGTGGGCGAGGGCGTGTCCGGCGTGGAGGTCGGGGACGAGGTGTTCGGCGCGACCGCGGTAGCCCACCGCGGCTCGAACGCCGACCACGTCGTCTTCGCCGTGTGGGCGCCGAAACCGGCCGCCTGGAGCTGGGAGGAGGCCGCGGGCGCCACCGGCGGCGTCGAGACGGGCTTCCGGGTCCTCGACCGCCTGGGCGTGAGCGAAGGACACACCGTGCTGGTCAACGGCGCGGCGGGCGGCACCGGCTCCATCGGCGTGCAGCTCGCCGTCGCCCGCGGCGCGCGGGTGATCGGCACCGCCAGTGCCGGCAACCACGACTTCCTCCGGTCTCTCGGCGCGGAACCCACGACGTACGGACCTGGTCTGGCCGACCGCGTGCACGCGCTCGCACCGTCCGGTGTGGACGCCGTCTACGACTGTGCCGGCGGGCCTCTGCCCGATCTGGTCGCCATCGCCGGAGATGCGTCCCGCGTGGTCACGGTCGCCGACCTCAACGCCGCCGCCCACGGCGTCCACATGTCCCACACGACCGCCGGCATCGAGGCCAGCCCGCCTGATCCGCAGGCTCTGCACGGACTTCCGATCGCGGCCGCCCTCGCCGCCCAGGGACGCCTGCGCATCCCGCTCGCCGGCGTGTTCGACCTGACCGATGTGGCTTCCGCGCACGCCCTGAGCGAGACCGGCCACGCCCGCGGCAAGATCGTCCTACACCACTGAGGCGCGCAGCGGCGGCGCGGGAACCGGGGTGAGCTGGACCAGCAGGATCGCGGCGACCAGGATTCCCGCGCCCAGCAGCTGCGACGGCACCAGCGTCTCGCCGAGGAACGCGAACCCGAGGCTCGTGGCGACGATCGGGCTGCAGAAGCCGAGGAACGACAGGC
>NZ_DASVFL010000262.1:0-7533 GCF_036380075.1 Lentzea sp.
CGGAGGACGGCGAGGTCCTCGCGGTGGGCAGGGACGGTGTAGGCGGGGACCAGCCAGCCGCTTTCGCGCAGGGCGGCGGAGACGTCGAAGACGGAGAAGCCGGTCTCGCCGTCGGCCAGGGTGAAGGCGAAGACGGGCAGTTGGTCGCCGCGGGTGAGCAGCCGGAACGGGCCGAGGGCGGCGATGCGGTCGGCGAGACTCGTCGCCACGTCACGGCTGTACTGCTGGACGCGCGTGTACCCCTCGACGCCCAGGCGCAGGAACGAGTAGTACTGCGCGGCGACCTGGGCACCGGGCCGGGAGAAGTTGAGGGCGAACGTGGGCATGTCGCCGCCGAGGTAGTTGACGTGGAACACGAGGTCCTCGGGCAACGCGGCCGCGTCGCGCCAGAGCACCCAGCCGACGCCGGGGTAGACGAGCCCGTACTTGTGGCCGGAGGTGTTGATCGAGGCGACCCTGGGCAGCCGGAAGTCCCACACGAGGCCGGGGTCGCAGAACGGGGCGATCATCGCGCCGGACGCGCCGTCCACGTGCACCGGGACGTCCCAGCCGCGTTCGGCGTGCAGCGCGTCCAGGACGGCGCAGATCTCGGCGACGGGTTCGTAGCTGCCGTCGAAGGTGGAACCGAGGACGGCCACCACACCGATCGTGTTCTCGTCGCAGTGGCCGGCGACCTGGTCGGCGGTGAGGTGGAAGCGCTCGCCCTCCATCGGCACCAGGCGGCATTCGACGTCGAAGTAGTTCGCGAACTTCTCCCAGCACACCTGGACGTTGACGCCCATCACCAGGTTGGGCCGGTCGGCGGGCAGCCCGGCCGAGCGGCGGCGATGCTGCCAGCGGCGTTTGAGCGCCAGGCCGGCGAGCATGCACGCCTCGCTGGAACCGGTGGTGGAACAACCGGTCGGCTTGCCGGAGTCCGGGGCGTGCCAGAGCGCCGCCAGCATCCGGACGCACCGCTGCTCCAGCTCGGCGGTGCGCGGGTACTCGTCCTTGTCGATCATGTTCTTGTCGACGCAGTCGGCCATCAGCCTCGCGGCCTGCGGCTCCATCCACGTGGTCACGAAGGTGGCCAGGTTGAGCCGGGAGTTGCCGTCGAGCATCAGCTCGTCGTGCACCACCTGGTAGGCGGTGTCGGCGTCGAGCTCGCCGTCCGGCATGCGGTCGCGCGGGATGCCGCCGGGCTCGCGCAGGAACACGGGGTTGGCTTCGACGTGGGAACGGCCTGGGCGACGGGGATCGGACGGGTGGGCGAGTGGCACGATGACCGCCTTCCGCGAGTGGTCAGGCCCCGGACACCGCCGAGCGGACCCGGTGTGGTGGCCCCATTCTCCCGGTCTGCGGTGATCCCGCCACCGCGGCCGCTGCGAGCGTCCTGTTTCAGATCGTGTCCACTGCGATGAGAATAGTTGCAGGCCACTCGATGGCGTGAACATCGGTCTCCGTTAACACCATCGCGTGACGGGTGATTTTGTGCGGCGAAGTGACGTGGATACGGTGCGGGTGAAACGGGGCTGTAGCGGGTTTGCCGGGTTCCGTTTCTCTTCATTGAATCATCAAATCAGATCGTGTTTCGTCCTGAGAAAGGTGCATTGTGAACCTCAAGAAGGTTGTCGCCGCGACCGCCGCCGGCATGGGTTTCCTGATGATCGGCAGCCCGGCGTTCGCGACGCAGGGCGGCGAGGTGTCCGAGCTGCAGGACCTCGCCTCGGAGTACGACCACACCCACCAGGTCAGCGCCGTCAACCTGGAGGACTCCGAGATCCTCAGCGACATCAACGTGTGCCAGGTCGACGTCAACGTCATCGCGGTGCCGGTCCTGTCGAACAACGACAGCGCGCTGTGCGCGAACCCCGACGAGAACTGACGTCGGAGACTCCGCTCCAGCAGTAGTCCGAACGTCGTGCGTTGCTCGCCGGGGTCCGTGGTGCCGGCGGCTTGTTCTCACACTTTCGGTGGGTTCTTTTCTTCTTGATGTCCCTCGATGGTGTCAGGGAGAGCTGTTCTGCGTCTGGGAGTGAGTTCCGGGCGATTTGGTGCATCCGCGGCTTTTCGATACGGTTCGGTCGAGATCGTCGCCTGTGACTTTTGGCGAATCTGCGATCGAACACATTTCAAGGAGAATTTCGTGCTGAAGAAGGCTGGAGCGGCCATCGCTATCGCGGGCGCTTTCATGGGCATCGGCTCGACGGCGATGGCCGACGCCCCGGAGCTGGACCTCACCCACCAGGTCGGCGGAGTCAACCTCGACGACTCCGAGGTGCTCAGCGACGTGAACGCCTGCTTCATCGACGTCAACGTCATCGCGGTGCCGGTCCTGGCCGGCAACGACAGCGGCCTGTGCGCGAACCCGGACGACAAGTGACGTAACCGGCGCATCCTCCGGGTGTGCCGTTGCGGCAGGAGGGGCGGAGCTGTGGTCGTGGTGGCCGAGCTCCGTCCCTCCTGTTCGTGTTGTGACTGCGTGCGGATTCGCCGCGAGCACACGCATCACAGGCCCTATAGCGTTGGCGTCCGGTCAACGGTGAGGGGCAGGGCATGGTGAGCGAACCGGAGTGGATCCGGCACGCGATCTTCTGGCACGTCTACCCGCTCGGGTTCACCGGGGCCGAACCGGCCGCCACCGACGGGACGACGCACCGGCTTCCCCAGCTGGAGACCTGGTTGGACTACGCGATCTCGCTGGGCGTGTCCGGGATCGCGCTGGGGCCGGTGTTCGCCTCCGAGACCCACGGCTACGACACGGTCGACTACTTCCGCGTCGACTCACGCCTGGGCGACCGCGCCGACTTCGACCGGTTCGTCGAGGCCGCGCACCAGCGGGGTCTGCGGATGCTGCTCGACGGCGTGTTCAACCACGTCGGACGCGGGTTCGCGGCGTTCGCCGAAGGCCCGTCGCCGGAGTGGTTCCAGCTGACCGGTGACGGTTACGCCCACTTCGAGGGACACGCGCACCTGCCCACGCTCAACCACGCCTCACCGGTCGTGCGTGATCACATCACCGAGGTCATGTGCCATTGGCTCGACGCCGGTGCGGACGGGTGGCGTCTCGACGCCGCCTACGCCGTGCCGCAGGACTTCTGGGCCGACGTCCTGGCCCGCGTGCGCGACCGCCACCCCGAGGCTTACCTGGTCGGTGAGGTCATCCACGGCGACTACACCGAGATCGTCGAGCACACCGGCATGCACTCGGTCACCCAGTACGAGCTGTGGAAGGGCATCTGGAGCTCTCTCCGCGACCGCAACCTGCACGAGCTGGCGTGGGCGTTGCAGCGCCACTGCGGCTTCCTCGACACCTTCGTGCCCCTGACCTTCGTGGGCAACCACGACGTCACCCGCATCGCCAGCCAGGTCGACGAGCACCTGTTGCCCCACGCGTTGGCCATGTTGTTCACCACCGCAGGAACCCCCTCGGTCTACTACGGCGACGAACAGGCGTACCGCGGCGTCAAGGAAGACCGGGTGGGCGGCGACGACGACATCCGCCCCCGTTACCCGGCTGAGGGGCCGGCTGGACTCGCGCCCTGGGGCCAGGACACCTTCAGGCTGCACCAGGACCTCATCGGCCTGCGCCGACGTCACCCGTGGTTGCACACCGCGCGCACCACCGCCTCGCAGGTCACCAACACGACTGCCGTGTTCGAGGCGACGGATGGCGAACACCGCCTGTTCACCCTGCTCAACCTGAGGCCGGCCCCGGCCCGCCTGACCGTGCCGCCGCCCTCGTCGTTGCTGCTGGGGACTGCGACGGTGCGAGAGGGCGCAGTGGAACTGCCCGGTCACGGCTGGGCAGTGCTGGGCTAGCGACAGCTCAGTCCGTGTCGTGCGCCCACCGGGTCATGGCGTCCACCGCGCCGAGCAGCCGCCGGCCCCGGTCGGTCAGGTGGTACAGCACCTGCACTGGCATGCTCGGCACCACCTCGCGGCGCACCAAGCCGTGCTGCTCCAGCTCGGCCAGGCGGACCGACAGCATGCGTTCGGAGATGCCGCCGACCATGCGCCGGTACTCGCTGAACCGCCGCGCGCCCCGGGAACCGGCCAGCATGATCGCCGAGGTCCAGCGCCGTGAGACGAAGCTCATGATCTCACCGGCCACCTCGCAGCTCGACGAGTCGATCACCTGCGGGTTCACTGCCGTCGACCTGGTCACTTACCCACAGTAAGTCCATTACCGGCCGGTTGGCAACCGAGCGGCTCCGGCCGAAGCTGAGGATTATGAGTGATACCAACGCTTTCTCGCCCCTGCGGGTCGGTGCCACGACCGTCCGCAACCGCCTGGCCATGGCCCCGATGACCCGGAGCCGCGCCACCGAGCAGGGGCTGGCCACCGCCGCGATCGCCGAGTACTACCGGCAGCGCGCCGGAGCCGGCCTGATCGTCACCGAGGCCACCCAGATCAGCCTGCGCGGCAAGGCCTACCCGACCACGCCGGGCATCGCGACGCCCGAGCAGGCCGAGAGCTGGCGGCAGGTCACCGACGCCGTCCACGAGGCCGGCGGCACCATCCACCTGCAGCTGTTCCACGGCGGCCGCACCGGGCACCCGAGCATGCGGGGCGGGCTGGCAGGCCACGCGCCCTCGGCGGTGGCGGCACCCGGCCAGACCTTCACGCCCGACGGGATGCGGGACCACCCGGTGCCCGACGCCATGACCGCCGACGACATCCGGGCCACGCTCGAGGACTTCGCGACGGCGTCCTCGCTGGCCATCTCGGCGGGCTTCGACGGCGTGCAGCTGCATGCGGCCAACGGCTACCTGCCGCAGCAGTTCCTGTGCCAGGACACGAACCTGCGCACCGACGAATGGGGCGGCAGCACCGAGAACCGCATCCGGTTCGTCGTCGAGGCCGTCCGGGCGATGGCTGGCGCGGCCGGCGCGGACCGGACGTCGCTGCGGGTCTCGCCCGCCAGCACCATCCAGGGCATCAACGAGGGCGACAGCGAGGAGCTCTACGAGGCCCTGCTGGGAGAGCTGGCCGGCGACGGCCTGGCGTTCCTGGACGTCTCGGAGTCGCCGGGGCGCCGCGACCTGACCGCGCTGGTGCGCAAGCTCTGGCCGGGAGTGCTGCTGCTCAACCCGCACCGGACCGCCGAACCGGAGACCCCGCACGACCGGGTCGCCGACGCGCTCGCCGCCGGCGCCGACCTGGTCGGGCTGGGTGCTCCCTGGCTCGCCAACCCGGACCTCGGCGACCGCATCGCCCGGCGCGGCCCGTACAACGAGCCCGACAACTCCACCTTCTACGGCGGCACCGACGAGGGATACCTCGACTACCCGTCGCTGGCGGCCTGACGTGGGCAGGCTCGACGGCCGCACCGCGGTGATCACCGGTGGCACGGCCGGAATCGGGTTGGCCACCGCACGCCGGTTCGTCGCCGAGGGAGCCCACGTCCTGGTCACCGGACGACGTGCCGACGTGCTGGACGAGGTCGTGGCCGGGCTCGGTCCGTCGGCCACCGGCGTGCGCGGCGACGCGGCCGACCCCGCACACCTCACCGAGCTGCTGGCGGCGGTGCGCGAGCGGGGGAGGGGACTGGACGTGCTGTTCGCCAACGCGGGAAGCGGCAGCCACACCCCGTTCGGCCAGGTCAGCCCGGACGAGGTGGACGCCGTGCTGGCGCAGAACCTGCGCGGCCCCTACCTGACGGTGCAAACCCTGGCGCCGGAGCTGAACGAGCACGCGTCGGTCGTGCTGATGTCCTCCATCGGCGCCACCGCCGGCATGCCGGGCCTCGGCGTGTACTCCGCGGCGAAGGCAGGTGCCCGCTCGCTGGCCCGCACCCTCGCCGTGGAGCTGGGCGGCCGGGGCGTGCGGGTGAACGCGGTGAGCCCCGGCTACATCGACACCAGCAGCGACCCGGCCGCCCGCGAGTTCCAGCGAGTCGGCGCTTCGACCATCCCGCTGCCGCGAGTGGGCCGGCCGGAGGAGGTCGCCGCCGCGGTGCTGTTCCTGGCCTCCGACGACGCTTCCTACGTCACCGGGTCCGACCTGTTCGTGGACGGCGGGCGAAACCAGGTCTAGTGACGCGGTCGACCGGTGCCCGGCCGGTGCGCGATGACGCACCGGCCGGACACCGGTCGTCAGCAGATCAGCTCACGCCGCTCATGATCTTCCCGAACTCCAGCGGCCCGTTGACGCTGCTGGGCCACGTGGTGCTCATCTCGGACCGCGGCGAGGTGGGCACGTCGAAGGACATCCTCGCCACCGGGAAGTCGATGGTGCCTCCCTTCGGTGCCTTGATGTAGACGTAGGCGGTGCCGGTCTCGCTCACGTGGACCGACTCGTACGGGGGCGTCAGATAGGCGTAGTTGAGGAAGGGGACGTTCATCCGCTGGTTGTTCGCGTCGTAGAACCGGACGTTGGCCAGTCCACCGCTGAGCCGGCAGTCCACACCCTTGCGGCCGTTGAACATCACCATGAACGACCTGTAGCGATCCGGGAGCGGGGAGTGCCCCTCGGCGATCCTGACGGTGAGGTCACCCGCGGCGCACTGCTGCGCCGAGTCCTGCTGTGCCGGAGCCTGACGTGCCGAGTCCTGACCGGCCGAGGCCGGCAGCACGGCCGCGATCAACGCGGCGACGGTCGCCGCCGCCATCGCCAGAATCCTTCTCGCACCGGGATTTTCCATGAGCATTCCCTCCAGACGGTCATGTGCCTGACGAACCGGGAAGACGGCCACGGGATCGGGGAGGATGCTCGCGTCGACGTGATCAGAGGTGTTCGGGCAGCCAAGAAAGGCCTTTCGGGCAGGGAGTCCGGCGCAGCGTGCGGTTCGCAGTCGGTAGCGGTGTCGAGAGGGAGTCTTCCGGCCTTGCTAACGCTTTCGGCGCGGTTCGACAAGTAGGGGGTGTGAGGGAAAAGCGACCCCGATGAGCTTCATGCCGTCAGCCGCGGAGCTGATCGAAAGATCACTGCGCGGGGACAACGACGCCCTCGAGTCTCGTGCGCGCTACAACCGCTCGTACTCCGATGCCAGGCCGTGGTTGTACTGCGTCGTCCTGAACAAGCTGCGGCGGCACCGGCACCTCGACCCTGTCCGGGAAGCCCCGCCGGACCTCGCCGGTGTGACCGGCGATCGGGACCCCTGGCCTGCTGTGGACTCCCGTGTGGTCGCGCAGGTGCCGCTGCGTAAGGCGCTGACGCGCCTCAGACCGGAGGAGCGGGGAGGTGCTGGGTCTGGTGGCCTGGGAGGACCTGACCGTCGCGGCGACCACTCGTCCGTGCTCACCATCAACGCCGACAACGGTCTTCCCGTTCGAGAGGAGTACATCCCGGCCGGGAACTCCCGGAACGCGAAGTACTCGCACATCACGTTCCGGTCGTCTCGCGTGAACCTCGCGGACGTGGCGGCCGACAAGATCTGATCTCGTCAGGCGAGTGCTCGGGAGAGAGGAACGATGCCGCCCCTCCCTTCCGAATGCATCTCAGTCCCGGGAATCGTCGCGTGCCGGGAAGGTGCGTGACTTCGCCGGCTGGTTGAAGGACATCAGCTCGGCCAGCGCCTGGTGATATCGCGCCGAAAGGCGATAGACGCC